>NZ_AKIU01000028.1:0-259669 GCF_000282675.1 Pantoea sp. GM01
GCCAATGGCGAACGAAACTTGCTCCATGCGAACGAAAGTCGCTCAGCGCTTAACTGATCGGCATTACGCCATTGATGGCGACCTGCTATATCAGGCATCACGCCAGCGTTTAAACACCAGCGAGGTATTAATGCCGCCAAACGCGAAGTTGTTGGATTGGATGTAATCGGTCTCAATATGCCGTGCTTCGCCGACAATGTAATCAAGATCGCCACACTCCGCTGCCGGTTGCGTCAGATTCAGCGTCGGCGCGAACCAGCCTTCACGCATCATCTCGATGCTCATCCACGCTTCCAGCGCTCCGCAGGCACCCAGCGTATGGCCAAAATAGCTCTTCAGTGAGGAGATTGGCGTGCTGCGGCCAAAGATCGCCGCCGTTGCCTGGCTCTCGGCGATATCGCCGCGATCGGTAGCGGTGCCGTGGGCGTTGATATAGCCAATCTGATCCGCCGTGACACCGGCCGTTTTCAGCGCGCGCTCAATACAAATCTGCATAGTTTCGCGCTGCGGCTGGGTGATATGCGCGGCATCGCAGTTAGTGTGGAAACCCACCAGCTCAGCGTAAATGGTGGCACCGCGCGCCTGTGCATGATCCAGCGACTCGAGGATCAAGGTGCCCGCGCCTTCGCCAATCACTAAACCATCGCGCTGCTGATCAAACGGCGCAGGCGAGCTGTGTGGTGCATCGTTGCGCTGGCTGGTGGCGAACAGCGTGTCGAACACCGCTGCTTCGGAAGGACACAACTCTTCCGCACCACCGGCGACCATCACGGTTTGATAGCCGTGGCGGATCGCTTCCCATGCGTAGCCAATCGCCTGGCTGCCCGACGTGCAGGCGCTGGACGTCGGTATCACCCGGCCGCGCAGGCCAAAGAATAGACCGGTATTAACGGCGGTGGTGTGCGGCATCATCTGCACATAGGTGGTGCCGGTAATGTTATTAGTGTGTTTTTCCGTCAGCATGGTAGCGAACTCGCTCACCGGGCCGGTGCTGCCGGTTGAGGAGCCGTAGGCAATGCCGGTTTCACCGCTGGTCAGCACCGGATGATCGATCAAGCCGGCCTGCTCCAGCGCCAGTTCGGTCGCGCGCGTCGCCATCAGCGAGACGCGCCCCATCGAGCGAATGCGCTTACGCGTGTAATGGGCAGGCAGCGTGAAGTCGTCCACCGGCGCACCCAGCAGCGTGTGCAAGCCATCGTAAACCTGCCACTCCGGCATGTGACGCACGGCATTTTTGCCCTGCTTAATGCGCTCGGCCACCGCGCTCCAGCTGTCACCAAAGGCGGTTACGCCACCCATACCAGTTACCACGACGCGCTGAATCACAGCATACCTCCATTGATTGAAATCACCTGACGCGTGACGTAGCCCGCGATGTCCGACATCAGATAACTGGCCAGTCCGGCCACTTCCTCCGCCGCGCCCATGCGCTTCATCGGGATCAGCTTCATCGCCTCATCAATCACCAACGGCTCGAGATCGGTCATGCCGGTATCAATTAAACCCGGTGCGATGCAGTTAACGGTAATTTTGCGTTTTGCCAGCTCAATCGCTAACGCTTTGGTGGCGCCAATAATGCCAGCTTTGGCCGCGCTGTAGTTGACCTGACCACGATTGCCCATTATTCCCGATACTGAGGAGAGCGTAATAATGCGTCCTCCTTGGCGCAGGCCAATCATTGGCATCACGCACGGATGAATCACATTGTAAAAGCTGTCGAGATTGGTGTGGATTACGCTGTCCCACTCATCGTCGGTCAACGCCGGAAACGCCGCATCGCGCGTGATACCCGCATTGCTCACCACGCCGTAATAGGCGCCGTGCGTGGCGATATCCTGCTCCAGCGCGTTGCGCGTGGTTTCACGCTGCGCCACGTCAAACTGCAAGGTGCGTCCGCGTCCGCCCGCCTGTTCAATCCCGGCCAGCGTTTGCTGTGCACCGCTGGCATCGCGATGGTAATGCACCACAATCTCAAAACCGTCCAGCGCCAGACGTTGCGCAATGGCGCGGCCAATCCCTTTACTGGCGCCGGTGACTAATACGCTGCGTGTCATGGCTGAACTCCTTGTTTTAACGGCGTTTGTTGCAATTGAATTAACTCTTGTTGATTAGGCTGATAGGTGTTCAGCCGCCCGCTGGCGATCATTACGTCGTTGCAGCGGATCTCCCCTTCGAAGCTGCCCAGCCGGTCGTCACGCATCAGCAGACGCATCTCAACGCACAGCGTGCTATTGGCGGCAAAGGTGGCGCTATTGGCGCGATAGCCACGTCCACCGAGCAGCATGCCGGGATGAATCTCGCTCTCGCCGCGCTGGCGGGCATGAAAGCCAGACCAGACGCCAATGGTTTGCGCCATGATCTCCACGCCGTACCACGCCGGCAAATCACCTTGTGGCGTAAGAAACGGCGCCAGCACGCCGTCAGCGTTGATGCTGACTTCGCAGATCACGCTGTCATCGCTGACCAGGATAGCGCGGTCGAGCAGCAGCATCGGCGCGCGGTGCGGCAAATAAGCCGCGACCGGCAGAAAATCAGTCATGAGGCTTCCCTACAATCAGGCAGGTATTGTTCCCGCCAAAAGCAAATGAGTTTGAAGCGATGATCGGACGCTGCAAAGGTTGTGGCGTGGTGATCAAGCCGCATTCCGGCAATGTGGCATCACGTGCTGCCACAGAGAAATCCTGCGGCGGCAGCGGCAAATTCTGCTGCAGAATCAGCGCCGCCAGCGCCGCTTCAGTGGCGCCCGCCGCGCCCAGCGTATGGCCGGTGAGATGTTTTGTTGAGCTGCACGGCACGCGCTCGCCAAATAGCCGCTGGATAACCGCAGATTCCACCCGATCGTTGAGCGGCGTCGCGGTGCCATGCAGATTGATGTAACCGACATCCTGCGGCTGTAATCCCGCCTGCTGCAGCGCCATCAGCATCGCGCGCTCCGCACCGACGCCTTCCGGATGCGGTGCCGACATGTGCCACGCATCCGATGACTCACCGCAGCCGAGAAGCGCCAGCGGCTGCTTCTCCCGCGTCAGCAACAGCAGCGCCGCGGCTTCGCCAATCGAAATGCCGTCGCGGTCGGCGCTAAAGGGTGCGCAGTGGCGATCCGAGAGCGAATCAAGACTGGCGAAGCCGTTGATCGGCATGCGGCTCAGCGAATCCGCGCCGCCCACCAGCGCCACATCCACTAACCCGGCATCAATCAAACGTTGTCCGCTGATCATTGCGCGCGCGCTGGAGGAGCAAGCGGTAGAAATCGTATAAGCCGGGCCCTCCAGTGCTAAAAAGTGGGCAAGGAAGCGCGACGGATCGCCCAGCTCCTGCATGCGGTAATCGTAGCCCGGCAAGCCGTCAGCGACCTGACGATCGCCTTCATCCACGCCGGACGTGCTGGTGCCGAGCACAATCGCCACGCGATCGCGCCCGTATTGCGCGATGGCCGCCTCCAGCGCTGGACGCAGCTGCGCCAACGCCGCCAGCAGCAGCTGATTGTTACGCGTGTTGTGCACGGCTAACGCGGCAGGGATTGCGGGTAACTCGCCCTGCACCTGCCCCAGCCAGCAGCGTTTGCCTGCCTGCAACCAGCCGTCACGCGGCTGCATGCCCGGCGCACGGCCCGCTTGCAGCTGCACAGCAATCTGCGCCAGGTTATTGCCCAGCGCATTGACCATGCCAAAGGCGGAAATGTAGATCATGATGACGCATCCAGTTGTTGGATTTGAATCTGATAACCAAAGGCGCGTTGATCGATGCTGATCGGCTCACGCTGCGCACCGTGTTGTAAATAACGAATCAACGTCACCACCTTGCCGGCCGGATCGCGCAGCTCGCGGCGATCATCAATATCGATCAGCGTCCAGCCGCGCGGCAACTGCGGCTGCCACGCGCTGATTGGCCAATGGCTCAGCATCACGTCGGCCAGCACCTGACTGGCGGGCGGCATTTCCGGCAGCGCCATCATCTGCTGGGTGTGAATGCCGTTTTTATCATAGGTGACGCGGAACAGACGAATGCCGAGCGACGACAATCCCGCCAGGCTCAGCTGCTGCGCATCGGCGCTGAGTAATACCAGCAGCGACTGGGTTTTCCCTTTGGCGTGCCCGGTCAGCAGTTGCTGCTGCTGAAAAGCGGGCGAAATCCCTGGCGGCGGTAGCGTCACGCGTACGCCCGGTTTCAGCCAGGCGGTTGGCCGATTAATTTCGCTGGCATGTTGAGCACAACCGCTTAGCAGCAGGCTCAACATCAGCACAAGCGCACCCATTTTCATCGTTGCTTCCTTTTCCCCGGCGCCAGCGCCAGTGGCGCCAGCAAGAATGCACAAAAAATGCCGCTACACAGCACGGTACCAAAGCCGCTGATGGCGGCGGTGCTGCTGAACACCAGCATGCCAAGCGTTAATAGCGTGGTCATCATTGCCAGCGTTACCGCCAGCATTGAGGTTAACGGCGTACCGCGCGGATTGCTGAAGAACAGCGTGTAGTTGATGCCGATGCCGAGCACCAGAATCAGCGCCAGCAGAGCAAACAGATTGAGGCTCGCGCCGATCCAGCCCAGTGTCGCCAGCGCCGCCGCCAGCGACAACCACGACGGCAGCGCGCTGCGCATGCCGGCTTTTACCCCCAGCCGCAGCATGTAGCTGGCGGTAATCAGCAACAGCGCCAGCGCCAGTAAGCCGCTCAGCAAGGTGCGCCAGAAGCGGAACAGTTCATCGTAGCTGGCCTTGCGATCGACCCAGCTCACGCCTGCCTGCTGGGCTGCCAGCTGTTGCAGCGCGGCGCTGTTTTTCACGCCGCTGACCGGCACCAACACGCTGCTGCGCCCGTCCGGCAGCGACAGCCATAACAGCCGCCAGCCTTCACTCAGTGGGCTTGCCAGCCAGTCGGCGGCGCTCACCGGCATCGCGCTAAGATGGGCGTTCGCCACGCTAATGCCCGCTTGCTGCAAGCGTTGCAGAATGTTCGGTGCCGCCTGCTGCAACAGCGCCACATCCTGCTGCTGCTGCGCCAGCGAACTGAGCGGCAAGATGCGATAACCGGCCAGCCAGCCTTGCTGCTGCGCCTGCTGCAGCTGCGGTGCCAGCGCGCTAAGCCGCTGCAGCGCTTGCTGCTCATCATCGCCCCACACCACAAACCAGGTTTGATCGGCCTGCTGGCCGGTCAGTTGCGCCAATTGACGATCCTGTGCCAGTAGCTGCGCCGGTGCACTCTGCAGATGGGCAATATCATCGTCGACGTGCAGCTGCAGCATGCCGCTCAGCGCATAGATCGCCACCAGCGCCGGCAATCCGCGCTTCAGCCAATTATTGCGCCGCCAGGCTGCCAGCCAGCGTGCCAGCCATACCATCGCCGGAATGGGACGCACCGGTAAGCCACGTACCAGCCACGGATAAAAGCAGATTACCGTCAGGCAGGAGGCGCTCAATCCGCTGGCGGCAAACACCGCCAGCTGGCGCAAGCCGGGGAACGGTGCCAGCAGCATCAGCAGCCAGGCAATCGCCGTGGTGCCAAGCGCCAGCAGCAGCGTGCCGCGCACCTTGTGCAAACTCTGCCACGGCGTGGCTTGCTCGCCGTGCACCATGCGCTCCGTCAGATAGTAGAGGGTATAATCGGCCGAGATGCCGACAATGCTTAGGCTCATCACTAAGGTGGTGAGATGCAGTTCGCCAAAACAGAGTAGCGTCAGCACCGTGCCCGCCATCGCGCCTATCGCCACCGACAGCGCACACAGCGCCAGCGGCCGCAGCGAGCGAAATACCAGCCACACCAGCAGCAGCAATCCTGCCAGCGTCGCGCTGCCGAGGGTTTCCACATCATGCTGCGCGCGCTGGCTGGCATCATCACTGAATAATACCGTGCCGCGCGTTAGCAGCTGCGCATCCGGCCAGCGCGTTTTGAGCTGGGATTGCAGCTGATTGAGCGCCGTCACCAGCTGATGGCTCTCTTTAATGCTGAAGGCATTGCTCGCCAGTTCACCGTGCAGGAAATACCAGCGACGCTGCTGCGCATCCTTCACCGTTAGCCAGCCGTTATGCAGCAGCATTTTGTTGGCGCTTTGCTGCAGCGCCAGCTGCGCACCGCGCACCAGCAGCAGCGGATCGTTGCCGATCTCCTTGCTGCCGACGCCGGCGAACGCCGAGAACAGCTGCGCCAGAATCCAGTCGGCCTGCGCATCGCCGCCGTTTTGCAGTCGGCCGCGCGTGGCGGGATCGATCAGGCCATTGCGATGCTGAAACGCATACGCGCCCCAGCGCTGCAGCTGATCGTCATCCAGCTCGCCGCTCACCTGTTTCAGCATCGGCAGGGCTTGTAACTGCGTTTGCCACCAGGCTGCGACCGCATCACCCTCCTGATCGTTGGCGCTCACCAGCCACACCAGTTGACGATCGAGGCGCTGCATAAAGCCCTGCTGAATCTCCGCCGGTGCCTGGCCGAGGTTCTGCTGCGGCAACAGCGCCAGCACGCTGCTATTGAGCTGACTGCGCGGCAACAGGATCGCCAGCGCTACCGCTAACATCAGGCACACCGCCAGCCACAGCAGCGCGACGGTTTTCTCACTGCGCTGGGGCAAAACGCGCTCGCTCTTCATCGGTCAACTGTTGCGGTTCGGTGCGGGTATCGCTCAGGGTGATGTCGGTCTTATCGCCCTGCTTATCATCCAGCGTGATGCGATTGAGGAATTTATCGCCCTGCAGATCGATGCGGTTAAAGATCTTATTCAGCGGCGCGGCTTTCGGCGTCAGACCCAGCTGCCAGCGGTCATTGCCACGATCGTGGAAATCGAGCACAAAATTCTCGCGCAGCACTTTTTCATCGGCCTGGAACAGCGCGCGCAGCAGATGGTTGAACTGGAACATCTGTGGATTGCTGTCGGCGGTGATCACCTGCGGCGGCTGGCCGCTGATGCTCTGCACCATGCGCTTTTCATCGAGGATCAGCATCAGCGGGAACGGCGTCGCTTGCTGCCACCACAAGCCCTGCTGCTGGGCGATCAACAGCTGACCGCGCGACACCAGCGGCTGCGCCATGCCAGCAATGGTGCGCACCTGAACAAAATTGGCGCGAATCACCGGCTGGCTGGCGAAGCGCTGTTGCAGCTGCTCGAGCGTTACCGCGCTGGCGTTGGCACACACCATCAACAGCAACAGACAAAAGGTTCGAATCACGGCTTCACTCCCAGGCGGGCAAACAGAATGTCAGGCGAGACAAAACACATCTCCTGCGTCGCGGCGTTGACGGCGACCTGCAGCGTGTGGGCTTTGGTGGTCACCTGCCCTGCCGCGTTACGAATCACATAATCGATGCGCAAACGGTTTTCATATTCACTGATGCTGGCGGCCACGCGCGCCACCTCTTCACAGCGCAGCGGCTGGCGATATTTCACGTGGGTATCGACCACCGGCCAGACGTAGCCGCTGGCGGCCATTTCGCCGTAGCTATAGTTGATGCTGCGCAGCAAGGCTTCGCGCGCCAGCTCAAAATAGCGGAAGTAGTTGCCGTGCCACACCACGCCCATCGGATCGCAGTCGTGAAACGACACGGTTATCTCCACCTCTGCGCGGTAGTTGCTTTCACTCATCGCGGCTTTTCTCCTCGGGCAACGTCCAGAAATCGTAAAAGTTAAACCAGTCGAGCGGTGCCATCAGCGCATGCTGTTGCAGCCGCTCGGCATAGCGATCCACCGTGGCCTGCAACGCCTGCTGGCGCTGGGCGCGTGGCAGCAGTAGCGGATCGGCAAAGGCTTCACAATGCACCCGCAGGCGGCCCTGTTCGCGCAGGGCAAACATCAGCAGCACCGGACAGCGCAACGCGGCCGCCAGCACAAACGGCCCTTGTGGAAACGGCGCAGGACGGCCCATAAATTCGCTCCACACTACGCGGCGCTCACCGCCGCGCTGGCGATGGATCGCCGTGCGATCGCCAACAATCGCCACCCATTCACCGGCATCCAGTTTTTGCTGCAGCAGAATGGCGGTATCCGGACCGATATCGGTCACCGGCATCAAATTCACGCCCGCCTGCGGCGCAATGCTCTCCAGCACCTCGCGAAAACGCTGCGCGTTGTCGGTAAACACCAGCGCGTTAATCACCAGCCCGCTGACCTGTTTGGCCATCGCGCGGCAGGCTTCGATATCACCTAAATGCGATGCCAGAATCAGATGGCCTTTGCCTTCGGCGGCACGAATGGTGGCTTCAGCGCCGGGCGCGAAATCGATATCGCGACCCCACTGCAGATCGCCGCGCCAGCTGGCCACTTTATCCAGCATGCTGTAGCCGAAACGCAAAAAGTGATGATAGCTATTCACCGGCGCAGGCAGCGTGATGTTCTGCTGCTGCGCCACCGCTTGCACACGCGTCAGCCACTGCTGCGACGCGGCGCGCGCGGCGCGTCCGGTTAGCCAGTAAACCGCCACCACCGGCCACAGCAGCAGCACAAAAGGCAAGCGTCCAGCACGGCGATAGAGCCACAGCATAAAGCGCATACCGCTCTGCCCACGGCGTTCCGGCGTGGCCGACCAGTGCTGCGCATCGCCACGCTGGCGCAGCAACTGCGGGATGCGCGGCAACATGCCGAAGAACAGGCGCGTGTGCATCCACGAAATACGCAGGTTGTCACGCAGCGCATCGAAATGCGACACGCCGCTCTCTGGATAGGTGACGCGCGTGGCGAGAAAACGGCTCGGCGTGCCCTGCCAATAGAGACGCACCATGATCTCGGTATCGAAATCCATACGTTGGCCAATTGGACGGCGGTCGCAAAGCCTGAGCGACGGCGCAAGCGGATAGACGCGGAAGCCGCACATGCTGTCTTTAAGTGACAGCGACAGCGTTTCCACCCACACCCAGAAATGGGTGATGTAGCGGCCATACAGGCGCGATTTAGGGATCGAATCATCGTAAATCGGCTGACCGGAGATCAAACAGTGCGGATAGCGTTGCGCTTCGTCCAACATGCGCGGCGCATCTTCCACCTGATGCTGACCATCGGCATCCAGCTGCAGCGCGTGCGTATAGCCCGCCGCCGCCGCCGCGCGCATGCCGGCAATGACTGCCGCCCCTTTGCCCTGATTGTGCGGCAACGTCAGCACCTGCAATTGCGGCGCCGCCAGCGCGGCGATCTGCCGTTTGGTCTCGGCATTGCTGCCATCGTCCACCAGCAGCACTGGCAAGTTAAACGGCGCCAGCCGCGCCAGCACCGAGGCCAGCATCGCGCCGTGGTTATAGCAGGGAATCAATACGCAGGGCGTGAAGTGAGGGCTCAACACAGGCGGATCTTCCCGCTGCTGGCCACCGTCGCCACCTCGCCGTTGATCAGGCTGTAGCTGAAACTGAGCAGCGATTTTTCCGCTTGCCACTGTAGCCGTAACTCCAGTTCGGCATCCGGCGGCACCGGCTGCTGGAATTTAATATTATCAATCGAGGCGAAGCTTTTTCCCGGCGCTAAACGCGTCAGACCGTAATGCAGCACCCAGTCGAGCTGCGCCACGCCAGGCAGAATGGGCAAGGTGGGAAAGTGACCACGAAACCAAAACAGATCGGCGGCAGCGTGCAGACGCAACGTCAGCGCATCGCCCTGCTGTTGGGCATCTAATTCAACCGGCAACATCAAACAACTCCTCAATTTGCGGCCACGCGCGCTTGCTTTGCGCCGTGACAGGAATCGACGTCACCACGCGCCAATAGCGCGGCATCGCCACCGGCTCCAGCCAGGGTTGCAACGCGCGCTTCCACGCGATTTTTAGCTGATGCAGCGTCGCCGCATCCATCTGCTCGGCTAGCGCCAGCACCACGCCGATGGCGTGACGTCCATGGCGCTGAATCGCCAGCGCGGCGGCATCTTCTACGCCCGGCAGTGCCAGCAAGCGCCGTTCAATTTCACTCAGCGACACGCGTTTATCTTCAATCTTCACCACGCGATCCTGGCGGCCCGCCAGCTGAAACTGGCCGGACGGCTGCTGCACAATGCGATCGTCGAGCGCACAACCCTCTTCGGTGTCCAGCAAGGCGGAGAACACCCGCCAGCGACCGGCTTCCTGCTCGCGCAGGGTGATGTGCGGGAAACAGTGCCACAGCACGTTTTCCGCCGTAGCGCAGCGCCAGCCAATTACCCCGGTTTCGGTGCTGCCATAGATTTCATCCACCGTACAGCTCAGCGTCTGTTGCGCCTGCTGTGCCGCCGTCCACGGCAACGCACCGCCGGCAGAGACAATCAGCTCACAGCGCGGTGCAGTAAGCGACGTATCCAGCCGACGGAGAAACGCCGGGCTGCTGATAAAAGCGTAGCGACGGTCGCTGGGTTGATCCGCCAGTTGTTCGCCGTAAAAAATCTGTTGCGCGGCAAACGGTAAACCCAGCGCCATCGGCAAGATAATGCGGAAACTCAGACCATAAAGATGTTGATGACTCACCGAGGCAATCACATGGCAATCGCGTAACCGATCGCCCCACAAGCTGTGGAGCCAGCTGGCTTCGATATCGAGCGCGCGCAGTGATTTCGTTACCCGGCGCGGCGTGCCGGTCGAGCCGGAGGTAAACAGCACGAGGTGAGCATCATCGGCGATGGGCGGCAGCTCGCCGCTGGCCAGCGTACCGTCCCAGCGCAGCTGCGGTAATGACACCCCCAGCGGCATATCGCAAAGCACGCCGTCGAGGCTGTCGGCCATCTCTTCCAACTGGGCCGCGCGGCAGTGTCCGGGGATCACCGGCGTTTTTCCCGCATACCACAGCGCCAGCAGCGCGGCGGTGAATGCATAGCTGTTGTCAAAGCACAGCGCCCAATGCTGGCCTGGATGCTGGAGCAGCCGCTCGGCCAGCGCCTGAACCTGCTGGCGCAGGGTGTGCAGCGTAGTGTGCTGCGTGCCGTGCCAGGCAACCGTGCGATCCGGTGCAGTGAGCCAGTCGCGGATGCTGCGTAGCTTCATGTCTGTTTCCTTATGCGCTGACGCAGCAGCCATTCGCCGCCCATCAGCGTGCCCATCAGCAGGTAGCTGATGCACCCATTCCAGAGTGTCCAAAGCGTGACATCGTTGAGCAGACAGGTGACCAGCGCCACGCTGCCGTTGAAGATGAAAAAGCCGCACCACACTTGCGTTACCCGGCGAGTGTAGCGCACCGCGCGCGCGGGTAAATCTGCTTCACGCAGTCGCGCCAGGCGTTCCACCAGCGGCATTGGGCTCCACAGCGATGCGCCAAATAGCAGCAGCAGCAAAACGTTGACCACCAGCGGATACCACAGCAGCAGATGTTGCGAGCGCAGCAGCAGGCTGGTGAGACACAGCACGGTGCCAACCAGCGCCAGCAGCAGCATCACGCGGCCCATCGGGCCCGCCGCGCGGCGTAAACTCCAGACGCGCAGTACAAACAGCAGCGCCAGCAGGCCGGTGATGCCGCGCCACTGCGGCTGGGTGAGGGTTAACCACACCAGAAAAGGCCAGGCCAACAGCGCCGAGCCATTTAGCAGCCGCAGAAGCGTGCGCATGACAGAAATCAGGCTTCGTCGCGCATCAGCTGGTCGACGGCGTCAACCACGTCCTGCACGGTACGCACCGCACGGAAGGTTTCCGGTTTGATTTTCCGGCCCGTGCGCTTTTGCAAATGCACCACCATATCCACCGCATCAATGCTATCCAGCTCGAGATCTTCATACAGACGGGCATCTGGTCGAATCGCATCCGGCTCAATTTCAAACAGCGAAGTGAGTAGCGTGGCCACTTCCTGGTAAATTTCGTTTTTGTTCATCATGTTGACTGTTCTCAGGCTTGCTGTTGTTCAACAAACGCGGCCAGTGTAGCCACGGAAAAAAAGTGCGCACGCAGCGTTTCACTCTCGGCGGAGAGCTGTACGCCAAAGCGATTTTTGACCGCCAGTCCCAGCTCCAGCGCATCGATAGAATCGAGTCCCAGCCCTTCGCCAAACAACGGCGCATCGGTTTCAATGTCGTCAGGGCTGATATCTTCCAGATTCAGCGTGTCGATAATCATCTGTTTGATGTCGTTGATCAGTACTTGCATAACTTAGTTAGTCTCTTCAGGCACCAGCGCCTGTTGCAGATGTCGCGTCAGGCGACGGGCGGCCAGCGGCTGCGCATCCTCTTCGGCTTCACTAAAGGCCTGGCTAGCGATACGCGATTGTACGCGTACAGTAAAAAGCGGTTTAACCAGCGGAATCTGATACCAGCGGCTTTGCTTATCAAGCATGCGTTCGCTGCAGGTGATATGAACCACGCGCAGGTCGCATCCGGCACGCACCGCAATATTGGCGGCACCGCGCTGCAGCTTCAGTGGCTCGCCGTAGCGCGTGCGCGTCCCTTCGGGAAAAATCAGGATGGTATCGCCGCGCGCCAGCCGCTGCTGACTATCCGGCAGCAGCGTATCGGCTTCGCTATTAATCAGATAATCGGCGGCACGAATCACGCCGCGGAAGAAGATGTTGTGCTGCAGCTCGGCTTTGACCAGACAATCCATCTCCGGCAACACCGAGGCAATCATCACGTAATCGATCAACGACGGATGATTAGCGACGATCAGGCAGCCACGATCCTGGCGCAGCTGTTCTGCGCCGATAATCTGGTAATCGTAAACACCGACAAAACGGCAGAAGCGCAGGAAGCAGCGGAAGCTCCAGGCGATACTGCTGCGCGCGATTTGCCGACGACGCAGGCCATCGCGCTGCACCAGCAGCAGCACATTAAACCAGATGAGCGACAGTAATAGGCCGCCGACGCTGAACAGCGTGAAGCTGACGGCGGTCATCCCCAGTCGCCAGTAATAGTTAAAACCGGGACGCGACTGCACCAGCGAATTATCCACCATGCTGACGCTCCCACATCCATTGGTGGCGCTCGCCTGGTACGCAAAACGCTGGCGCATCACGCAATATCGCCGAGAGTACCTGCAGGCTTTGCGGCAGCGGGTGCGCTGCGGGTGGAGCGGCCTGCGCCGTACAGCGCCACTCGTCGCCCGCGCGCAGCAGCAACGCCAGCGCATAGGGCGCATTGAAATGATCGATCTCCGGCAGCCACGGACGATAGTACGGCGGTACGCTGCCGTCAAAATCCACCAGTAACACCTGCGCATAGCCGGCCTGATGCAGTGCCGCGACTTCGAGTAAACCTTGCTGGAAGCTATCAATGCCCGCCGAGATCGACGTTGACACCAGCGGCTGACGCGCGGCAATGGTTAAGCTCCCCACCGCAGAGTTGTGGACCGACATGGCGAAGTCGGTCGGAGACAGCGCTTGCTGCTCGGCCAGCGCGCTAAGAATACGCAGGTTGCGCTCGAGCTCACCGTGGCGACTGGTAAAGACGATGGCATCGACCGTTTGTCGCGCCAATAGCGCCAGCCCGCACTCTACAGCCGCTCGGCTGCCCGCGCTGAGACGACGCGCGGTCATCATCGGCAAAAATTGGGGTTTCGCGATGGGTTGTGTGGCGTTCAGCACTGGCGCCTGTTGCGCCCAGCGCTGCCACTCTTCTACGGTGCTGTGACCCGGCGCAATGGCATGCCAGTCAACAAGGGAGTAAGCGAGTTTCATACCTGTATTCTTTCTTCAGCCTCAGGGCGGGTCAGATTTCCACTGTCCGGCATCCCTTCCTTGCTCTCTATACCCGTCATCCCATGCGGATGTCGCCGATTAACAAGGCGGGCACATGGCCCGCCTGTTTTCTATTTCGGCAGCGTTGCGGCTAACTTTACAACATTATGTCCGTTAGCACGCTTCGCGCTTATTTGTAGGCATTAGCCTTTAAACGTGTTTGGATGCTGCGATCCAACCGATCAATCCAGACATTATAATTGCGGTGAATCTGACCACTACCCGCTTTTAAATTCTGGCTGCTGACATAGAGGATTTGATAGCTGTTCGCGGTGTAGTTAACGCGAATATCTGCACTGTAGCCGCGCGCGGCCAGGTAGCCATCAATAGCGCCGGGGCCTACTGGCGTCATGGTCCATTTATTGGTTGTGCCAGCCTGAATAATCGCCTGCTTCATCTGTTCATCAGAGTAGCTTTGAGCAACGGTTTGGCTAACATTTTTAATCGGCGCGGTTCGCGATGCGCAACCGCTTAACAGTGCCGCCGTAACCAACAACATTAAGCCGATTTTTTTATTCATCATTTCCTTTTTTTCCCCTGTCTTATCAGCCGCCCAGGTTGGCGACTGCGCTGTTATAGGTACCAGCACTG
Organism: Pantoea sp. GM01; assembly: GCF_000282675.1. Classification (NCBI taxonomy): domain Bacteria; kingdom Pseudomonadati; phylum Pseudomonadota; class Gammaproteobacteria; order Enterobacterales; family Erwiniaceae; genus Pantoea; species Pantoea sp. GM01. The sequence goes on from NZ_AKIU01000028.1 coordinate 14,175, forward strand.
TTCCGTTCAGACTGTGTAAAGCGGGCGGATAATAACATTATTTGTAAAGACAAGTAAAAAGAAGCATGAATCACTTAAGAAGGGTTTAAGGCCAATCTAAAACCAGACGCTGGCCATTTTACAGCGGAATTTCTACCGTAAAATGGCCTTGCGGAATGATGTTTAACCCTGCCAGCCGCCGCCGAGGGAGCGATAAAGATCGATCTGCGCCAGCAGCAAGGTGTTTTTCACCGACACGATATTCAGCTGGGTGCTGAACAGAGTGCGCTGGGCATCCAGCTCGTCAAGATAGGAGGCGTAACCGTTCTGATATCGGTTATGCGCAATACGATAGGCTTCTGTCACATACTCTTCCTGCTTCTGCAACTCCGTCAGCTGCTGCTGGCTGCGGCGAATCGCGTCCAGCGCATTATCCACTTCGGAGAACGCGTTGCGTACCACTTTCTCATAGCCGTAGAGTGCCTGATTGCGCGTCGCCATCGCCACATCTACCTGCGCGGTGAGCGCTTCGCGATTCAGTAGCGGTGCCAGAATGCTGCCGCCAATACTCCACAAGCGGAACGGGTTATCCAGCAGTTGATGCAGCTCGCTACTTTGTAACGTGCCGCTGGCGGTGAGATTGAGTGACGGCAGCAGGTTCGCCTGCGTTGACGCCAGTGAAGCATCCGCTGCAAGCAGTTGGCGCTGCGCCTGCACAATATCTGGCCGACGATTGAGCAACTGCGAAGGCAGCAGTGAGGGCAAGGTTTGCGGCTTGATATGATCGAACTGGCTGCTGCGCGCAATTTCACGCGGATTCATGCCCACCAGCACGCTGAGCGCATTCTCCTGCTGCTCGATCTGATGCTGCAGCTGGGGAATCTGGGCTTTGGCCGTTTGGTATTCCGATGCCGCCTGCATCCACTCAAGGCGTGAGGTATAGCCGGTTTCAAACTGACGCTGTGCCAGATTAAGTGAGTTTTCCCGCGTCGCCAGCGTGGCTTCGGTTACGCGCAGCTGTTCGTCCAGCGCGCACAGGCTGAGATAGCCCGATGCTACCGAACTGGCAACGGTTAACTCGGCAGCCGAGGCGGCGGCACGCTGCGCATCCAGCGTGGCTTCGGCTGCGCGAATGCTGTTGCTGCGGCTGCCCCATAAATCCACGTCATAGTTGGCCTGCAACAGCCCCTGAAACACCGCGCTTTCATACGGCTGACCGGTTGCCGCCGACAGCGCGCGCTGATGCGTCGCCGCGACGCCGGCTGACAAGGTCGGAAAATTATCGCCCTGCGCGGCGCGCAACTCAGCGCGGTATTGGTCGACGCGCGAACGTGCGGTGAGGATATCGCTGTTGTGCTGCAGCGCCTGATTAACCAGGCGATTGAGGTTGGCATCACCAAAGTTTTGCCACCACTGCGCCTCTGGTGCGGCCTGCGGCCCCACCTGCTGACGCCAGCTATCGGGAATCGGCAATGATGACGGCGCCTTTTCGACTTCTGTCGCACAGCCGCTCACCATCAACGCCACAACCGTGGCTAACAGTGAGCGCTTCATGGCGCATCCTTGTGTGGCTCAGCGGCGGTATCAATGTGTACTTCTACCGACATACCTGGACGTAGCGCGTGCAGATCGTCGTTAAGAATCTTAATCCGCACCGGAATGCGCTGGGCAATTTTCACAAAGTTGCCGGTGGCATTATCTGGCGAGATGGCACTGAATTCGGAGCCGGCAGCAGGGGAAATAAACTCGACCCGACCGTCATAATGCTTGCCGTCCAGCGCATCGACGCGAATGCTCACCGGCAAGCCGGGACGCACGCGTGCCAGCTGGGTCTCTTTCAGGTTGGCGATGATCCATTTGTTCTCTGGCACCACCGACGTTAAACGCGTGCCGGCGGTGACGTAGGTCCCTTTGCGCACCGAAAGCTGACCAAGCTGGCCGCTATCTGGCGCGATAATACGGGTATTTGCCAGATCGATATTCGCCAGCTCCAATGCCGCCTGGGCGCTGGCGACATCGCCTTGCAGAGATCCGCGGTTAACCACCACGGTTTGCAGATTTTGCTGCGCTACCGCGACCTGCGCATCCGCCTGACGCAACTGCGCTTGAGCCTGGGCGTTGGCCGCACGCGCCGCGTCGCGTTCACGCACCGACAGCGAACCGTCGGCTGCCAGATTCTCCACGCGCTTGAGATCGAGACTGCTTTTCAGCGCCTGAGCTTTAGCATTTTCCAGCGCCGCTTTATTGCTGAGAATTGTGGCTTCAGCACTTTTGCGCTGCTGCTGGTTATTGTTCTGCGCGGCGATTTTCATATCCAGCTGCGCCTGCGCCTGATGCACCCGCTGACGATAAATACGATCGTCAATGGTCATCAGCAGCTGGCCTTTGGTCACCGGCTGCAAATCCACGACCTTGACTTCGGTGAGATAGCCACTGACCTGCGGGCTGATAAAGGTCACCTGACCACGCACGTAGGCGTTTTCCGTGGATTGAATGGTGCTGGTAAATGGCCATAGCTGCCAGGCATATAAAATCACCAGCACGCCGACGATGACAATACCGCTACCGGCAGCGATGGAAAGAATGCGTCGGCGGTTGGTGCGCTCGCGCTCCGCAGCCTGAATGTCGTCCTGTTGGCTCATGAATTCTCCGTCGGGTTTACTGCGGGTTGTGCCGCATTCATTTTTGTCTGACGCCAGTTGAGATAGCGTAAACGCGTCAGGCGATACAGCACCCAAATTAAGGTGACGAACGCCAGCGCAGCGGTAAGAAGATAGGTGTCGTTATAGGCCAGCACGTTGGCCTGCAGCGTGGCTACCGCTTGCAGCTGAGCGCTACTTTGCGCGCTGAGCAACACGTTATCGGGCAGCTGGCTGCTGAATAATGAACTGTACTGGCTCAGTCGTTCAGTGACGTTGGGATCGAGCTGTGAAAGCTGATCGCCCAGCAGGCTGGAGTGATACTTTTCGCGCCACGTCTGGAAGGTGCCGAGAATCGCCGCGCCAATCAATCCGCCTAAGTTCTGGCTCATGCCAAACAGCACCGAGAAGCTGACCAGGTTCTTCGGCTGCGTGACCACGCCACCAATCCCCAACAGCATGGCCGGCGCGAGGAAGAAGGCGCTGCCAAATCCGAGTAAAAACTGGCTGAAATAGAGATTGTGAGCGCGCGTCAACGGGTTGGATTGCGCATCCATCAGCGAGGCGACGATCATCACCACCAGCGAGGCCACAATCGGCCAGCTCAGATGCGTTGGTTTAATGGTTAAGGCACTGGCAATGATGCCGGAAATTACCCCAGCAATGATGGCAAACGCCAGACCGCGCATCTGATCGTTAAGCAAGCCAAGCTGCTGCAGGAACCCCACCGCGCCGGTGTTCTGTTCGGCCAGCAGAATACGCATCATGATCATCACAATGCCTAACCGCACAATCGTGCCGTTGCTGAGCCAGCGCGTGTTGAGCAACGGGTTTTTGCGATTATGTTCAACCACAATCGCCGCCACGATTAACACCAGCGCCAGCGCCAATGCCACACCGAGCCACGGCGTGCTGAACCACCACTCGATACGGCCAAGCGACAGTACCGCGCACAGCAGCGCCATGCCCGGCGCCATCAGCATAAAGGTGAGGAAATCCATCTTCTCGAACGCTTTGATGCGATCGCCGGGCGGCAGCTTCACTAACAGCACGCAACCCAACGAGATCAGCGCCAGACCGAGTTCAAACAGGTACAGGCCGCGCCATGCTTCCAACTGCAGCAGTTCGGTAGAAAAGAGACGCGCCAGCGGGATCGCCAGCTGCGAAGCGGTAATGCCAATCACTAACGCCTTAAGACGATGCTTCGCCGGCCATGCCTGAATCTGGTAATAGATGCCGAGCGAGCTGAGCGCGGCGCCCACCATGCCGTGCGCGGTGCGCACAATAATCGCCGAGCTGAGATCGTTGGCGAGAATATGGAAAAACGCCACGATGACGTACAGCACCAGAAAGGCTTCGGTAAAGAGTCGCAGACCAAACTGCTGGCGAAACTTCACCAACAGCAGGTTGATGGAGATGTTGCCCATCACATATACCGCGGGCAGCCAGGCGATCTCATTGCTATAGGCGGCAAAGGTGCCTTGCAGATTGGTAAGATTGGCGGATACCAGCGCGTTACTCAGCGCACCGGTAATCGAGATCAGCAGGCCGATAATGCCAAAGGCGATGCGTTTAGAGGGCGAATGCAGCGGCGTAGAGGGCGAGCCCGGCAGCATCGGTTTTTCATGCGGCAGCCATTCGCGTTGGGCGTAGGGATTACGTTTGGCCACGATCAGACGCTTCCTAGTCGGGTGAGCAACTGTTGTAAGACTTTTTCAGTGATGGCTAACGATTCCGCATCAATATCTGCCAGCAACTGCGCACGCAGCGCATCGGCTTGCGTTTTCACTTCAGCAAACGCTACGCGGCCTTGCTCGGTCAGCATCAACAGACGCTTGCGACGATCTTCCGGTGGCTGGACGCGCGCTAATAGCTGCTGCTTCACTAATCGATCGACCAGCGGCACCACACTCGCCTCCTCCAGGCCGAGTAGCTGTGCCAGCGCTTTCTGCGTCGGCGGTTCGGCTGCGGTGGCAACGCTGGCAATCGCCATCCAGCTACTCATACTCAGTCCGCTCTCTTTTAAGCGACGATCAACCGCCAGCCGCCATGCGTGCGCGGTGAGATGCAATAAACGAGAAAAGGGTTGCGGATAGTCGCTCAAAACGTAGTGGCCTAATGGTTAGGTATCTAACTAAATGGGGGCGTTATTATATGCGAAGCCGCATAGCAATGAAAAGTTTGCTGATACCAACAAACGTAGTTGACGCGATTAACACTCACCAATTTTCTTTATCAGTTGTACAACCTTGGGCAAATTTTGCCAGGAATTCACTTTCTTGTATAGCTTTTAGAAAACATTACAAATCACAACTCATTGTTAAATAAGGATTAGCACTAATTGCCTAAAAAGCTTATTGTACAAGTTGAGCTGAATTGTATAAGTTTACGTCCCGTGAGCCAGCTGATGGCTCCGTAACGAATGATGCACTTTGCGTCGCCTCTGAAGGTGTTATGGATTTCCACCTTCAGAGGTGTCTTTTTGCGTTGGTTAATGAGTTGGGTCTAGCGCGCCTGTCCGCGCGTGAGTTTTTTCATCATGGAGCTGAAGGCACATTGCCCTCAGGCCGATCTTAAGGGCTTCACATATGCAAAACGCCGCAACCAGTAACAACGCCATTGCTGACTACTTCAAACTGGCAGGTAACAGCGATAGCGCTGAGATGGAAGTTTTCGGGCAGATCATTGCCGAAATCCTGCAAGCCGGTATGCCGGTTTCTAATAAAGCGATTATTTCCTCTCTGATTAACCGCCTTGAAATGGAAAGCGATGTGATTCAGCTGGACATTTATCGCCACCTGCTTGAATTGGTCGTGAATAAAACACCTGACGATCTCGCGGTCTAAAGCCGGATTCCAGGGATGGAATCACTCTCACCTCCCCCATCACGCTAGCGTCTTCGCTTTTTGCCCGGTAACATCCTCCCTCGCACTATTCCAACTGGTTACTGCCGTACCGTGACGGTATGCGCACAATAATAAAAGAGCCTGCACAATCTATGAGCCAACCAACCGATCGCGCCACTGCGGTGGAGAGCGATATTACCGTGGGGCGCGTACTCCGCTCGCCTGCCCTGCTCACGCGCGAATGTCTGGCGGGGATCATTACCGCCCTGGCGCTGATTCCTGAAGTTATCTCCTTCTCGGTGATTGCGGGGGTTGATCCCAAAGTCAGTCTTGTTGCCTCGGTGGTGCTGTGTCTGACGCTGTCGATTCTGGGCGGTCGTCCGGCGATGGTGACCGCCGCTGCCGGTTCCGTGGCGCTGGTGATTGGCCCAATGGTGCACGCGCACGGCGTCGAATACATCCTGCCGGCGGTGATCATGGGCGGCATCATCCAGATCATTTTTGGCTTCGCTGGCTTATCGCGCATGATGCGCTATATCCCGCGCTCGGTGATGATCGGTTTTGTTAATGCTCTCGGCATTTTGATTTTCTTCGCGCAGGTTCCACACGTGTGGGGGCAATCCAGCCTGGTGTGGGTGCTGTTTGCCGTGACGCTGGCGATTGTTCTGCTGTTGCCGAAAGTGTTGAAAAGTGTGCCATCTCCGCTGGTCGCGATTGTGGTGGTGACCGCCGTGGCACTGCTGCTGGGTTATCGCGTGCCGAACGTGGGCGATGAAGGCCCAATGACGGCCGGTCTGCCAGGTTTCACTACGCTGCTGGTGCCGATCAATCTACAGACGCTGCAAATTATCTGGCCAACCGCGCTGAGTATCGCCTTTGTTGGTCTGATGGAGTCACTGCTGACGGCAAAATTGGTGGATGACATCACTGATACGCCGTCCGGCAAACGTCGCGAATCCTGGGCGCTGGGCATCGGCAATATTCTGGCGGGCTTTTATGGCGGCATTGCTGGTTGCGCAATGATTGGGCAAACCATCGTTAACGTTGAGCTGGGCAAAGCGCGTACGCGCGTTTCCACTGTAGCGGCAGGTATTGTTTTACTGCTGCTGGTGACCGGACTGAGCCAAATTATGGCACAGATTCCTATGGTGGTGCTGGCAGGCATTATGATGGTGGTGGCGGTAAAAACCGTGAACTGGCACAGCCTGCAACCGGCAACGCTGAAGCGTATGCCGTGGTCGGAAACCTGTGTGATGGTGATTACCGTCGCTGTTACCGTATGGACCGGCAACCTGGCAATTGGCGTACTGATCGGTGTGATTCTGGCGATGATGCTGTTTGCCCGCCGTATCGCCCATGTGATTCACGCAGAGCGTCAGTTGAGCGACGATGGCGAACAGGTTAATTACACCGTGCGTGGCCCGCTGTTCTTCGGCAGCAGCAATGATTTGTTTGAACACTTTGATTACGGCCACGATCCTAAAGCTGTCACCATCGATCTGACACACGCTCAAATTTGGGATGCATCCAGCGTCGCGGCCCTCGATGCTATCGAGTACCGCTATCAACGCCACGGCGCGACCGTAACCTTTATTGGTTTGGATAACCGCAGCAGCGATTTCCGCGATCGGCTGAGCGGGAATTTAGGTTAAGTCGACTTCGCTTAGGATTGAGATGAAAAACGCCGAAAAGGGGGTGTTTTTCATCTATGCACTGCCGCTTCGCTTGCGTAATAGGCTGCTGCTGTCTTTGCTTACCTCTAGGTCAATGCCTTGATCTCTTTGAGATTGATTACGTAATCGCTTAATAATGGGGAGTAGCAGATGCAGGTTTTAACAAAAGCAGTATTAGTAACGTTGACGTTGGTATCGCTTGCCGGCTGTATGCATAAAAGTGACGCTGTAGGCGGTGATGGACGCCCACATGCTCCAAGTAACCAACCGGTGCCGGGCGCCAGCGAAGGCGCGGGGCCAGTAGGACAACCTCAGTCTTGATGATATGCCCGGCTTCGCCGGGTTTTTTATTGGCTATGGGTAAACGACAAAAACAAAAAAACCGCCCTTAGGCGGTCACGACATTGCTGCTTATTGCTTTATTTTATTCGTTTTATCAACTGCGAATATGGTGCCCGGGGCGGGACTTGAACCCGCACAGCCATAAGCCGAGGGATTTTAAATCCCTTGTGTCTACCGATTTCACCACCCGGGCAGGGTGTAAATTGGAGGCGCGTCCCGGAGTCGAACCGAGGTAGACGGATTTGCAATCCGTTGCATGGCCACTCTGCCAACGCGCCTTTAATCTGGTATGTAATCCGTTGAATACGAATCACTAAATTTGGAGCGGGAAACGAGACTCGAACTCGCGACCCCGACCTTGGCAAGGTCGTGCTCTACCAACTGAGCTATTCCCGCATTACCATCGCACTTGAGTTTGTCACTGCATAGCTTCTTTCACTCATCCAGGCCACTTACTTGTGTAAGTTTTCAGGGAATTGTTTAGTTGCCGCGTTATTACCAACTCAACTACTCGGTTTTGGTATTTCTTTATCAAACTTGCTGATTTTATTCAGCTTCTTGCAGACTCGCTGCCGTTCGATGCGATGCATTCTACTTATCTGACGCAGTGAGTCAATAGAATTATCCACACACTGCGTCCGTTTGCTGCTTTTTAAATCGCATCGATCAGCTATCGAGCAAATCGCCGCGCGCCGCGCTCAAATACTGGAACATTGACCAGAAAGTCAGCACTGCCGCGATGTACAGCGCAATCACCCCAACGCCCACCACCGTAGCTTCTGGACGCCACAACAACGCAAACAGCGAGAACATCTGCGCGGTGGTTTTCACTTTACCGATCCACGACACCGCCACGCTGCTGCGCTTGCCAATCTCCGCCATCCACTCACGCAGTGCAGAGATAATGATTTCACGCGCAATCATGGTTGCTGCGGGCAGCGTAATCCACCACGCATGAAAATGCTCAGCGACCAGCACCAGCGCAATGGCCACCAGCACTTTATCCGCAACCGGATCGAGGAACGCGCCAAAACGCGTCGTTTGCTTCCAGCGACGCGCCAAAAAACCATCAAACCAGTCAGTTACCGCAGCGATCACAAAGATCAGTGCAGTGGCAAAGGGAGCCCATTGAAATGGCAAATAGAACGCCAGGACAAAGAAGGGAATAAGTACGACTCGAAACAGGGTAAGACACGTCGGAATGTTAAATTGCATATGCCAGTAACTGTCTGGTGTGAGTAGGATTTCACGTATGTTCCTACATTGCCCACCCTGTTTCAACGTTAGTGTTTCAGTGAGTAGTATATTTTTTCCGCCAGGGCGGTGGAAATCCCCGGCACTTTGGCGATTTCATCCACGCTGGCATTCATCAACGGTTGCAGGCCGCCCATGTACTTAAGCAACTGCTGGCGGCGTTTTGGTCCTACGCCTTCGATACTTTCCAGCGCACTGGTGTTCTTCACTTTGGCGCGTTTTTTCCGATGACCTGAAATCGCATGATTGTGAGAGTCGTCACGAATATGCTGAATGACATGCAGCGCAGGCGAGTCAGGCGGCAAGGAAACGCCCTCACCTTCCGCTTCAAAGAACAGCGTTTCCAGCCCGGCTTTACGATCGCTGCCTTTAGCAACACCGAGTAAAATTGGGCGATCTTTATCCCAGGGAACATTTAACTCAGCAAAAACCTGTTTCGCCTGGGCCAACTGACCTTTACCGCCGTCGATGATGATCACGTCGGGGATTTTATCCTCTTCCAGCGCTTTACCGTAACGACGACGCAGCACCTGATTCATCGCAGCATAATCATCGCCAGGCGTGATGCCTTCTATGTTGTAGCGACGATAATCGGAACGCAGCGGACCATCCCGATTAAACACCACGCACGACGCAATCGTCTGCTCGCCCATGGTATGGCTAATATCGAAGCACTCCATGCGGTTGATGCTGTCGAGCTCAAGGAACGTCGCCAGCGCCGCCAGACGCTGCTGGATAGTCGAGTTCTGCGAAAGCTTAGTGGTCAGCGCGGTTGCCGCGTTAGTGCGCGCCAGTTTCAGATAGCGCGCACGGTCACCACGCGGCTTACTTTGAATGTTCACCTTGCGTCCCGCCAGGACGCTGAGCGATTCGGCCAGTAGCTCACGTTCTGGCAGAGTAAAGTCCAGCAAGATTTCCGCCGGCAAGGTGCGCGCTTCACTCCCCTGCAGATAAAATTGCCCAACAAAAGTTTGCACCACTTCGGTCAGTTCGGTATCGGCTGGCACTTTAGGGAAATAGCTTCGGCTCCCCAGCACTTTGCCCTGACGAATAAACAGCACGTGCAAACAGGCCATTCCGGCATCAAACGCCACACCCATGACATCAAGGTCGTCGCCCTGATTGGAGACAAACTGCCGCTCGGTGACGCGTCGCACGGCCTGGATTTGATCGCGTAAAATTCCCGCCTCTTCAAATCGCAGTTCCTGACTGGCATTTTCCATGCGGTTAACCAGCTGATTGATCACCTGATCATCTTTGCCGGCGAGAAACAGCCGCACGTATTCAGTTTGCTGCGCATACTCTTCTTCGCTCACCAAACCCGCGACGCACGGGCCAAGGCAGCGGCCAATCTGATACTGCAAACATGGGCGCGAACGGTTGCGGTAAACGCTATTCTCGCACTGCCGTATTGGAAACACCTTCTGCAGCAACGCCAGCGTTTCACGCACCGCGTAGCCATTGGGGAACGGCCCAAAGTACTCGCCTTTGGCATGCTTCGCCCCGCGATGCATCGCCAGACGTGGGTGACTATCGCCGCTAAGAAAAATATAGGGATACGATTTGTCATCGCGCAGCAGCACGTTATAGCGCGGCTGGTAGAGCTTGATGTAGTTATGCTCCAGCAGCAGCGCTTCTGTTTCGGTGTGCGTCACAGTGACGTCAATGTTGTGGATGTTGCTTACCAGCACTTCAGTTTTGCGACTGCCCACCTGCGTACGGAAGTAGCTGGTCAGGCGCTTTTTGAGGTCTTTGGCTTTACCAACATAGATCACCGTGCCGGTCGCATCGTACATGCGGTAGACGCCGGGTTGACTGGTCACGGTGCTGAGAAAGGCTTTGGAATTAAAAACGTCACTCACTACTGATTAACGGCTCCGCATTGAATAGACCATGTCGAATGGCTAAATGCGTTAACTCTACGTCGCCACTGATATTCAGCTTACTGAACATGCGATAACGGTAGCTGTTAACGGTTTTCGGGCTGAGACTAAGTTGTTCGGATATTTCCGTCACTTTCTGCCCGCGCGTGATCATCAGCATAATCTGCAATTCCCTTTCCGACAAACAGCTGAACGGTGATTCGGCTTTTTGCGGCTCGATCTGGCTTAGCGCCATTTGCTGGGCGATATCCGAAGCAATATAGCGCTGACCTGAGTGTACCGAGCGGATGGCGCTTACCACTTCCTGCGGCGCGGCACCTTTGCTGAGATAACCGGCGGCTCCCGCCTGCATCACTTTGGCAGGCAGTGGATTTTCAGTATGGATGGTGAGCATGATGATACGGATATCGGGATTAAAACGGACGATTTTACGCGTCGCTTCCAGACCACCGATACCCGGCATGTTCATATCCATTAGCACCACGTCGACGGGATGGTTACGACACCATTTTACCGCGTCTTCACCGCAGGCCACTTCACCGGCAATCACAAGTCCTTTCATATCTTCAAGAATACGGCGAATACCGGCGCGTACCAGTTCATGGTCATCAACAAGAAGCAGGCTGATCAACGGGACGTACTCCGCAGGTTAAGAAAGGGAAATATATTACAGAGCCGTTATCTTACCGGTTTTCAGGTGGAAAAAACATCTATCGCCACAGATAAATCTCAAATGAAATGATACAAATCAATTAGATTGCTTTGATCCTGTTTTTTTAACAAATGGCAATAACATGCGAAAACCCAAATGTGAAATTGTGACTAATATCATTAAGTTATAATTTATAGCTCATTTTCATTCGTTTAGCCGATTTGCCGCATAAATAACGCGTAAACGTCTTTTCTGTTTGCAGATAAATAGCGCAATGAACAATTAAAAAGCAATCTCCGTTAACCGCTTCGGCTTGATTAAAATTCGGCTGACAACCATATGATATACTCTCTTTTTTACGCACAGGAAGAATGTGTCAACACTGAGTAACACCACCAAGGAGTCAATGATGAGTGATGAAGATTTTGCAACTTCACGAGACACGCAGGCGCTGGCAGACGAAGTAGCCTGTCTGAAAATGATGGTGACGCTGATTCTGAAAGGGATGGGTCAAGCCGATGCCGGTAAGGTGATCATCAACATGGAGCGTTATGTGCAAGCTTCGTTAGGCGATAAGCCGCAGGCGGAAGTATTTAACAATACTATTCGTCAGATCAAAACCGCTTACCGTCAATAAGCGCTATGCCCCGCGCGCGATGCGCGGGGTAGTTAGCTGTGTGATTGCCAGTTCACCGATACGCCCAGCGACGGCAATACCTCTTCCGGACTAAAGCGGCGCGTACCACGATACTTCTCCGCCAGCGCCGGCTGATTAACCGGGATGCGAATGGCGAACAGATTATCTTCAGATTGGATCAGACCTGGCGACAGCGGCTCGTACACCACCTGATGCTGCTCAAACATCTTCTCCAGCATCGGCGTGGCCGAGCTGATCAAATACTCCATGCCGTTCAATTCGGCTAACTGCACCGAGTGCCACAAAATACTCAGCGGCAGCTCCGCATCGACTTCGAGGCGCGCCGAAAAGCGCGACATCTCCCAGACCTTTTCCTGATCAAAAGGCAGAACAAAGCCTTCAGGCACTTCAGGTTCATGCCAGGGTAATAAACGCGCGCAACCGCAAATACCCTGTCGCGCGTTCCAGGCAATCAGCCATGTGACATCCGAACGATCAAAACGGTCATACTCCTGCCCGGGGGTACTCAATCGCGGTGGAATTGACCACCCTTCGCCACGCGCAAATACGCTGTAACGATACGTTCCCAGTTCTGCCAACAGTGAGGACGGCATATCCTTAAGCTGTGTTTGAATTACTTTCATCATGCGCCTCTGACATCCTCATGTATGCAATGATTTCTTTGAGCCAGCCTGGCAACGTTGCGCGCAGGGTAGACAACTGACACGGCAGAAGGAACTACTAAAATTAGTAGTTGCCTTTTCGCTATATCAGGCCAACCGCTGCGGCGTAACAAGCAATCTGCGTTTTATTGGAAACATTAAAACGCTTTTGCATATTCTTTTGGTGAAAATTCACCGTATGTTCAGATATGGCTAAAATAAGTGAAATTTCCGCAGAGGTTTTCCCTTCTGCCGTCCATTTCAGAATTTCCAACTCACGCTGACTAAAATCATTAGATAAAACCACCATAGAACTATCGTTCAGACGCTCCAGCACGCGCAAACTCAGTTCCGCCAGAAGATGCAGTTTCACCTCTAGCTGGATGCGTAAGTGTTGGGTCTTACTGTGAAGCTTCGATGCAATAGATAATATACCAATGGTACGATTTGGCGCCATTGCTGAGCAGGAAAAGCCACTCATTAATCCTGCCGCGTTGGCTTCCGCCCATAAATTACCCGCACCGGTAAATAAATCGCGCGTCCACTCCACGCCGCGGCCTGGTCGCTGGCAAAGTAATAGCACCGGATCGACTGCATAATAGTTCTCACTTTCGTAGCGTTTTACCCAGCTTTCTGGATAACTACTAAACAAAAAGAGCCGCGGCCGGGTAAAAGGCACCGGATGCTGAACCAGAAAAGCGAAGTAATCAAAACCCAACGCTTCAATCTGCTTTTGCAATAGCGATTTCAATTGCATCACTTCTTTGAGCGCCAGAAATTCATTTTCCATTTCGCCTCGCCAGACGAAATAATTATCGGTCGTCATTATTGCCTTAGCGCTGTTTCACGCTTATACATCCTGAAATTCATTGTTGCTAACGCAAAAAAATAAATTAGTCAGACAAAAAATATTGATTGAAAAGAGAGCAAGTCTACTAGCAGCAAGCATAACTCTCTTAATGTCAATGCGTTAACCTAATGGGAGAGTGTGAGTTCACGCTATTTTTTTAACAGGTTCACAACGTTAATTCCTCAGCATATTAGAATAGGATTTTTCTGAAGTAGTTTCAATCACCCTATTCATCGAAAATGATCATTAGATTGATAAATTTTTAGCATCGACATTAACTAAAATTAGTCATGGTTAGAGCAGATTCTTTTGTCATGAAAGGATTATAGGGGGGGAATTAGTTTCGACTTAATCTTAATCCCACTTATTTATGCGGTTAAGATAATGTAATACGCTGCGGTATGATCTCTCTCAGGCTCTTTTCCGGCTACGCTTAATCGGTGAGAGCAGAATCATGCACGGCGAGCTTGCAAGGGGAGACAGTGGCGCAGCACTCATCAGGCGCATTGTCGCACGTAGGTTGGCGTTTTAGCGGAACTGACTATGTTGAACCAGTTTGCATTACCTTTCCTTGTCTTGGGTGGCTGCACTGCCCTGATGATTTTAAAAGATCTTTTTCGCCATCCACATCCTGTGCGGGTGATGAATATTATTTGGCCTGTAACCGGGTTGTATATGCCATTTATTGGCTGGATCGCCTGGTGGTACCTGGGCCGTAAACCTTCGCGCCAGCAAAAACTTGCGCTGCTGGTTTCGCAAAAAATAGCGGGCAATGCCGGCTGGCAAACCATATTTATTTCCACTTCATTATCCGCTGCGGCCTGTATATTCGGCGATATCATCACAATCCCGATAATCACCTTACTAAAACAATTTGCTATTAATCCGACGCTATGGATGCAGGCAATTATTTGCGTGATCGTTTCATTGTTTATCGGATTACTCTTTCAATTCCTGGCTATTCGCCAACGTGAAAAACTTTCATTCGTCCGCGCATTATTACTCGCGCTGAAAACCGAAATTTTTCCCTTACTCATTTACCAATTAGGGATCTTTATCTTTATGGCGCTGGCCCTAAAATTTGTGCTAAACCAGCAGATTGACCCGCTGCTGGCAGCATTCTGGTTTATGCTGCAATTAGCAATATTGATTGGCTTTGTTTTCTCGTGGCCAGCTAATCATTTCCTGATAAAACGTGGACTTAATCCCGCCGTGTAGTTATCGACAGTAACCCGAGCCGCGCATGCCAAGATGAAAATGAGTGGCGTGCGCCGCGTTGTAGTCGGGCCCCAGCGCGTTGCCAAAAGTGGCGCAACCATTACGCCACAGCGCATGCAGTCCTGCCGCTGCCTCTTCCGGCTGCTGCCAGTTCTTCCCCACCTGTAACCAGCGCCCATTCGCGAGTTGAAACCCAGTGACATCCCAGGCATCGGCGCTGGCATGCTCGCTCAAGCGGCCTTCCTGACGATGATAAATATTGCGGCAGGCATAGCTGCCAACGTGAGAAATCCGCTTAAGCGAGCTATTAATTCCCGCCTGGCGCAATGCGCTATCGCTATTGATCACGAACATGGTGCTGGTGACTGCCATTGGACAGCTGGCGAGAAAACTGCTGCTGAGCGTGACGTCGCCGTAGCCACTGATGCGCAGCGGCTGCTCAAGCGGGCAACCGCCTTGCATCGGCGGCAACGCACGGAACTGCACCAGCCGCTGTTCACTTGCCTGACGCATTACCGCCATGCAGGCAGCAGGATCGCCACTCAACTTCTTGAGCTTATAACGCGTCATCCAACCCGGCGGGTCGGTCACTTTAAGTGGTGTAAACGGATTCCACTGCGGTGGCAGATGGGTTTTCAACCACGGCAGACTTAACCAGCCGCAAACGGCCAGCAACGCGACGGCTAATAAAGCGCGCACAATGCCTCACTTTTCCTGATGAAATGAACTAACAAGTGTAGAGGTCGCGCGCGGGGAGAGTGACGTAAATGGCTTAATTGCTGAAGATTTACGCAAAATGACTGCGCTTTAAACACTGTAAATAATTACTGACAGAGCAAAGCGCGTAAAAGGTCACAAAGGGGGAAAAACCATTATCGAAACTGCCTGCCTTTCCACTATCTTATGCCCCTTGCCCTATAAAGGGCACCTAACAATGCCCTAAATAATTCGAGCTGCAGGAAGGCGGCAAGTATGTAAATCCTCAGGAGCTTACTTAAGTAAGTGACTGGGGTGAACATGCGCAGCCAACGCATCTGCGGCTTGAAGTATGACGGGCAAATCAGCCATTAGAGCTGACACAACATCCCCGACAGGAAAGAAAAATTTATGGTTGATCAATCTAAAGAGGCGCTCAACGAGGCCGAACAGCCGGATAAACTCCAGCGTAATCTGCATAATCGTCACATCCAGCTCATTGCCATTGGTGGCGCCATCGGCACCGGACTGTTTATGGGTTCGGGAAAAACCATTAGCCTTGCCGGCCCATCGATCATCTTCGTGTATATGATCATTGGCTTTATGCTGTTCTTCGTGATGCGCGCCATGGGCGAGCTGCTGCTGTCGAATCTCGAATACAAATCCTTTAGCGATTTTGCTGCCGATCTACTTGGCCCGTGGGCGGGATATTTTACCGGCTGGACCTATTGGTTCTGTTGGGTGGTGACCGGTATTGCCGACGTGGTTGCCATTAGCGCCTATTTCCAACTGTGGTTCCCGGACTTCTCCATCTGGATGAGCGCCCTGCTGTGCGTCTTCGTCTTCCTGGCGCTGAATATTGCCACGGTGAAGTTGTTCGGCGAGATGGAATTCTGGTTTGCGATTATCAAAATCGTCGCCATTGTCGCCCTAATCATCACCGGTATTGTGCTGGTGAGCATGCATTATCCGTCTCCGAACGGCGGCAGCGCAGCATTGAGTAATATCTGGGATCACGGTGGCATGTTCCCGAAAGGGTTGAGTGGCTTCTTTGCCGGCTTCCAGATTGCCGTATTCGCCTTTGTCGGCATTGAGCTGGTCGGCACCGCCGCGGCAGAAACTAAAGATCCGCACAAAGTTTTACCGCGTGCGATTAATGCCATTCCGCTGCGTATCATTATGTTTTACGTGCTGGCGCTGATGGTGATCATGGCGGTGACGCCGTGGAATCAGGTGCTGCCGAATCGCAGCCCGTTCGTAGAAATGTTTGTGCTGATTGGCCTGCCTGCTGCCGCCAGCATTGTTAACTTTGTGGTGCTGACGTCGGCGGCCTCGTCTGCCAATAGCGGTATCTTCTCTACCAGCCGCATGCTGTATGGCCTGGCAGAACAGGGCGTGGCGCATAAATCCTTTGGTCGCCTCTCGGCGCGTGCGGTGCCGACGACCGGACTGTTCTTCTCCTGCCTGTGCCTGCTGGCTGGCGTGGCGTTGATTTACCTGATTCCGGATGTGATGACCGTATTTACCATGGTCACCACCGTGTCGGCGATTCTGTTTATGTTCGTCTGGACGATCATCCTGTGCAGCTATCTGGCTTACCGTAAGCAGCATCCACAGCGTCATGCGGAATCGAAATTCAAGATGCCGCTGGGCAAGTTTATGTGCTGGGTGTGCATGGCGTTTTTCGCCTTTGTGCTGGTGCTGCTGACGCTACAGGAAGATACCCGCCAGGCGCTGATGATCACACCATTATGGTTTGTGATTCTGACGATGGGATGGTTGTTGCGTCGTCGTAAGGCCTGATTTGCACAGCCAAAGGCCCGGTGATTTCACCGGGCCTTTCTCGTTATAACCTCTCCAGCAATTTTCGCCACGCTTCACCTAACGCCGGACGCAGCGAAGGTTCACGCTGTGGCGCCACCTCAGGCGACTGCGGCGATCCCAGATTAAAGGTGAAGGTGTAATTCGGCTCTTCGCCCATGCGCAAGTCGCTAATCAACGTATCATCGCCCTGCTGCTGCATCGCGTAGAAACCATGGCTAAACCACGCCACGCGTTCGGCATGCCATTGGCCTTTAAACGGGGCAAACAACTCAGGTTTGCGATCGTGCCAGCTAATCTGCAGCTGACGCTGCGACGACAGCAGCGACCAATAGGCTTCGCCATAGCGATCTGGCGTGATGATCACCGTGCGCCATACCAGCGTATTGAACGCGGTCGGCGTCACCAACAGCTGCTCAGGTTGCACCGATTGCTGCGTCAACTGTTGCTCAATATGCTGCGTCGCCATGCTTTGAATCACCATGCTCCAGGCGAGATATAGCGTACTCACCAATAGCCCCGCCTGATTCCAGCGTAAGCCTCGGGCATCGCGCCGCCATAAGGCGACCAGCAGTGCAATCAGCAGGGGCAAGGTATACAGCGGATCGATGATGTACATGCTGCCAATGGCATAAGGGAAATCGGTGAGCGGCAGACCCAGCTGCGTGCCATACACTGTGGTGAGGTCCAGCAGCGGATGCGTCACCAGCGCCAGCCAGATTGCCAGCGTCCAGCCGCGCCAGTGAGTTCGACTGCGCATCGCGCCCGCCACCAGCCAGCCGAGCAGCGGCGCAATTAAGGTGAGAAATATCAGCGCATGACTTTCGGTGCGATGCAGCGTCATATTGCGGATGGCATCGCCGTGATCGATGAACACATCGAGGTCCGGCAAGGTGCCGGCGACCGCGCCCACCAGCGCCGCCTGCCACACCGGCACGCGTTTGCCCATCACGGCGACGGTTACCGCCGCGCCTAACGTCAGTTGCGATAATGAATCCATGCACTCTCCTTGAAAAAGCGGGATCAGCGCACGCGGATCCCTTCAATAATCATGCGCTGTACGTTTTCCAGCGTCTGTTCAAAGAACGCCGCATCGTTCAACGTTTGGCCGGTAATCGCTTCAACCTGCGAGGCGAAATCCGCATAGTGCTGCGTGGTGGCCCACAGCAGGAAAAACAGGTGCTGTGGCTGCACGCCCGCCAGGCGACCTTCGGCGATCCACCGTTCGATAATCGCCGCCTTTTCATCCACCAGCGCCTTTAAATCACCGACCAGTTCGCCTTTTAACAGCGGCGCGCCCTGCAACATCTCGAGGCAGAATAAGCGCGAGGCTTGCGGATGGTCGCGCGAGACTTCCAGTTTCAGACGAATGTATTGGCGAATGGCCGTCAGCGGATCATGATCGTGCTGCAGCGCACGCAGCGGCGCCAGCCACACATCAAGAATCTCTTTCAGAACCGCCACATACAGCACTTCTTTTGACGGAAAGTAATAGAGCAGATTGGTTTTGGAGACATCGGCACGTTCGGCCACTTTATCCAGGCTGGTGCCGTGAATGCCGTATTGCGAGAAGAAGGCTAAAGCCGCTTCAAGAATAGCTGCCCGCTTAGCGGCGACCGCACGCGAACGGCGTCCCGGTTTTTTTTCATCGCTTTTCACACTGTTACCTCATCCGTCCTGCTTAACCGCATCATAACAAAGGCCTCCTTTCCTGCCTAATTCGCCGCCTGCACCTTTTTTGACCACGCCGCGCATGAAAAACGTGCAGCCGTTTTGACCAAACGGTCTGATTTGGACCAATTACTCCAGTTTACACGCCACGTAAATTTTAACGCATTGTTATATAAGCCCTTTAAAAATGTGGCACAGGCTTTGCAGATTTGTGATGGAGCGCCGCCCGCAGGATGCGTGCAGGAAGCAGCGCAGCGCGTGAAGCAATCCCCGTCTAATGCAGAGAGGTTTCACATGAAAATTGGCGTCTTTATCCCGATTGGTAATAACGGCTGGCTGATCTCCACCCATGCGCCGCAGTACAAGCCCACCTTTGAACTGAATAAAGAGATCGTGCTGAAAGCGGAGCATTATCATTTCGACTTTGCGCTTTCGATGATCAAGCTGCGCGGCTTCGGCGGTAAAACCGAGTTTTGGGATCACAACCTCGAATCCTTCACCTTGATGGCGGGCCTCGCGGCAGTGACCTCACGCATTGAGATCTACGCTACCGCCGCCACGCTGACCTTACCGCCCGCGATTGTCGCGCGCATGGCATCCACCATTGATTCCATCTCCAATGGCCGCTTTGGCGTCAATCTGGTTACCGGCTGGCAGAAACCCGAGTATGAACAAATGGGCTTGTGGCCAGGCGATGCCTACTTCTCCAGCCGCTACCAATATCTGACCGAATACGTCACCGTGCTGCGCGATTTGTGGGGCACCGGCCAGAGCGATTTCAAAGGCGAATTCTTCACCATGAACGATTGCCGCGTCAGCCCGCAGCCACAAAAACCGATGAAGGTGATCTGCGCCGGTCAGAGCGATGCCGGCATGGCGTTCTCGGCGCAGCACGCCGATTACAACTTCTGCTTCGGCAAAGGCGTCAACACGCCAACCGCCTTCGCCCCGACCGCCGCGCGCATGAAACAGGCCGCCGATAAAGCCGGTCGTGATGTCGGTTCCTATGTGCTGTTTATGATTATCGCCGCCGAAAGCGACGAAGCCGCACGCGCCAAATGGGAGCACTACAAAGCCGGTGCCGATGAAGAGGCGCTCGCCTGGCTCACCACGCAAAGTCAGCAGGACACCAAGTCCGGCAGCGACACCAACGTGCGCCAGATGGCCGATCCGACCTCAGCGGTCAACATCAATATGGGCACGCTGGTTGGCTCTTACGCCAATGTGGCACGAATGTTGGATGAAGTTGCATTAGTTTACGGCACCCAAGGCGTATTGCTGACCTTTGATGACTTCCTGCAAGGCATTGAAGATTTCGGTGAGCGTATTCAGCCATTAATGCAGTGCCGTCACGATTTAATTGCATCACAGCAGGAGGTTGCCTGATGAGTACCGTTGTTTGCGCCCATAGCGAAAGTTTACCGAACATCACCTTGCCCGCGCGTCCGGAAGCTATCGCGCTGCCCGCCGCGCAAAGTGCGCTGATTGTGGTGGATATGCAGAATGCTTACGCCACCGAAGGCGGATATCTCGACCTGGCGGGCTTTGATGTCTCTGCCACTAAACCGGTAATTGCCAAAATTCATCAGGCGGTGACCGCTGCGCGAGCAGCAGGTATGCAGATTATCTGGTTCCAGAATGGCTGGGACGATCAATACGTTGAAGCCGGGGATGCCGGTTCACCCAATTTCCACAAATCCAATGCGCTGAAAACTATGCGCAAGCGCCCGGAACTGCAGGGCACGCTGCTGTCGAAAGGCGGCTGGGATTATGCGCTGGTGGATGAACTGGTGCCGCAGGCTGGCGATATTGTGCTGCCGAAACCGCGCTACAGCGGCTTTTTCAATACCCCGCTCGACAGCATGCTGCGCAGCCGAGGTATTCGCCATCTGGTGTTTACCGGTATTGCCACCAATGTCTGCGTCGAATCAACGCTGCGTGACGGCTTCTTCCTCGAGTATTTCGGCGTGGTTTTGGAAGACGCCACTTATCAGGCAGGACCTGCGTTTGCCCAGCAGGCGGCCATTTTTAATATCGAGACGTTCTTTGGCTGGGTCAGCAATACCGACACGTTCTGTGAAGCGCTAAAAAGCTAACGTACCGCTTCATCTGCAAACTGATAAGAAGAGGATTTCGCCATGCCTAAAAGTGTGATTATTCCGCCCGGCACTGGAACACCCATCGCCCCATTCGTGCCCGGCACCTTAGCCGATGGCGTGGTGTACGTCTCCGGCACCTTGCCCTTTGATGCTAACAACAATGTAGTGCATGTCGGTGATGCGGCAGCGCAAACACGCCACGTGCTGGACACCATCAAAAAGGTGATTGAAACCGCAGGCGGCACCATGGATGACGTCACGTTCAACTCGATCTTTCTCACCGACTGGAGCAACTACGCGGCGATTAACCAGATTTATGCCGAATATTTCCCCGGCGATAAACCGGCGCGCTTCTGCATTCAGTGTGGGCTGGTGAAACCGGATGCGCTGATTGAAATCGCCACCGTTGCCCATATCGGCAAGCAGGAGGCGTGATGCATCTGGAGATTCAGGGATTAACCGCCGCAGATGCGCCGACGCTGGTGCTGGCTTCTGGTTTAGGCGGCGTTGCCGGTTTCTGGCAGCCGCAGCTGGCGGCGCTGACGCCACACTTTCGCGTGGTGACTTACGATCAGCGCGGTACTGGTCGCAGTGCCGATACGCTGCCGGAAGGCTACAGCATGGCGATGATGGCGGCGGAACTGGCCGCTGCGCTGGAACAACGGGGCATTGAACATTACGACGTTATCGGTCATGCGCTGGGCGGTTTGATTGGCCTGCAGTTGGCGCTGGATTTCCCCGCGCGCGTTGGCCGCGTGGTGGTGATCAATGGCTGGCTGTCGCTGGATGCGCATACGCAACGCTGCTTCCAGGTGCGTCAGGATCTGCTGATGAACGTTGGCGTTGAAGCCTTTGTACGCGCTCAGCCGCTGTTCCTCTATCCTGCCGAATGGCTGGCGCGTAATCAGGCGCGCATTACGGCGGAAGATGCGCACCATGTGGCCCATTTTCAGGGTATGGAAAATCTGCTGCCTCGTCTGCACGCGCTGAAAAGCGCCGACTTCCGTGCGCAGATAGCGCGTATCACGCAGCCGGTATTAGCGATTTGCAGTCAGGACGACTTGCTGGTGCCGTGGAGCTGCTCGCCGCAGCTGGCGCAGGCATTGCCTAACGGCAGCCTGATTGAGATGCCCTGGGGTGGACACGCCATGAGCGTGACGGATGCCGACAATTTTAACGCGCTGCTGTTGCGCTGGCTGGCCGATACGGCTGCGCCTGCCCAACGTGCGGCCAGCTAATCACAGGAGCCGCTGATGAGCGTGCACGAACTGCCTGTTTTACCCCTTGTGGAGCGCGATGCGTTTCGTAACGCCATGGCGTGCCTAGGCGCAGCGGTGAATATCATCACCACCGATGGCCCCGCCGGACGCGCCGGTTTTACCGCTTCAGCGGTGTGCAGCGTGACGGATACGCCGCCGACGTTGCTGGTCTGCCTTAACCGCTCAGCGTCGGTATGGCCGATTTTTCGCGATAACGGCTATCTGTGCGTCAACACGCTGGCCGCCGGGCATGAAGAACTTTCGACGCTGTTTGGTGGCAAAACGCCGATGGATCAACGCTTCGCCGCCGCCGGTTGGCAGACGCTTGCCAGCGGTGCACCCCTGTTAGACGGCGCGCTGGTGTCGTTTGATTGCAAAGTGTCGCAAGTGGTCAGCGTCGGGACACACGACATCCTGTTTTGCGAAGTGCTGGCGCTGGTGCGCAATGATGAAACGCACGGCCTGGCATGGTTTGACCGTGGATATCATCACCTTTTACGGCAGGATGCCCGCTAACGCCGCGCTGTGCGGCCCGCTTTCACTGACACCCTGGAGATGACGATGGCGAGTTCCTGGTTCCCCCGCTGGCAGAAAAAGTCAGCCTTGACCGATGATGGGCTGATTGCGCCGGATGAAACGCTGCCGTTTGCGCAGACGGTCGTCCTTGGCCTGCAGCATGCTGTGGCAATGTTTGGCGCAACGGTATTGATGCCGTTGCTGATGGGACTGGACCCCAATCTGGCGATTCTGGTTTCCGGCATCGGTACGCTGCTGTTTTTTGTTGTCACCGGCGGACGCGTGCCCAGCTATCTCGGCTCCAGCGCGGCGTTTGTAGGTGTGATTATTGCGGTAACCGGCTTTAACGGCCAGGGACTCAATCCTAATCTGGCGCAGGCGCTCGGCGGCGTGATCGCCTGCGGCGCGCTCTATACGCTGATTGGTCTGGTGGTGATGAAAGTCGGCACCGGCTGGATCGAGCGCCTGATGCCGCCAGTGGTGACGGGTGCGGTGGTGATGGCGATTGGTCTGAACCTGGCCCCGATAGCCGTGCACGGCGTCTCCGGCTCGATGTTCGACAGCTGGATGGCGGTGATGACGGTGTTGTGCATCGGCCTGGTGGCGGTGTTTACCCGCGGGATGATTCAGCGCCTGCTGATCCTGGTCGGGCTGATTGTGGCATGGGCAATCTACGCCTTGCTGACCAACGTGATGGGCTTTGGCAAGCCGGTGGATTTCAGCGGTCTTGCCAATGCGCCGTGGTTTGGTCTGCCGCACACCACCGCGCCGATCTTTGATATGCAGGCCATCGTGATGATTGCACCGGTGGCGATCATTCTGGTGGCGGAAAACCTCGGTCACATTAAAGCGGTGGCGGGTATGACCGGACGCAACCTCGATCCGTGGATGGGCCGCGCATTCGTCGGCGATGGATTAGCAACCATGCTATCCGGCTCGATGGGCGGCAGCGGCGTCACCACCTATGCGGAAAATATCGGCGTGATGGCGGTGACGAAAGTCTATTCGACCTTAGCATTCGTCGCGGCGGCGGTGATTGCACTGGTGCTCGGCTTCTCACCAAAATTTGGCGCGTTGATCCACACCATTCCCGGCCCGGTGATTGGCGGTGCATCGATTGTGGTGTTTGGTTTGATTGCGGTGGCAGGGGCACGTATTTGGGTGCAGAACCATGTGGACTTCAATCAGAACGGTAATCTGATCATGGTGGCGACCACGCTGGTGCTCGGTGCCGGTGATTTTGCGCTGAAGATTGGTAGCTTCACGATTGGCGGTATTGGCACCGCGACCTTTGGTGCCATCATCCTCAACGCCATTCTGCAACGACGCGGTGCCGCACGGGTTAACCAGGCGGCACGGCAACATCCTTAAGGTTCGAGCGGTGCCTCATCGGGCACCGCTTTCTTACGGCGAATACGCAGCTCGCTAACGATGACCCCGCACACAATCAGTGCCGCGCCCAGCAGCGCAGCGGCAGGCAAACGTTCCCCCGCGATACGCCCTACTACGCCCGCCCAAACCGGTTCACCGGCATAGATTACCGTGGCACGCGTTGGCGATACGCTACGTTGCGCCCAGTTCATCGTCACCTGGATTAATGCACTGGCCGCACCTAAACCCAGCGCGCTGAGCAGCAGTGGCGTGGACATGGCAGGAACCGATTCGCCATTCGGGATCATCAAGACAAAGGCACAGGCGGATGCGACCATCAGCTGAATCAGCGTCACACGGCGCACATCGACTTGCCCGGCATAGCGGCTAATCAGGATGATCTCCGCCGCAATCGCCAGCGTACTGAGTAAGGTGGCGATTTCGCCGGCATTCAGCGTCAAACTGCCATCCTGTGGACCCGCCACCAGCACTAAGCCGGTAAATGCCAGCAGAATACCCAGCCACGCCATTAATCCCGGCGGACGCCGCAGAAACACCCATTGCAATAACGGTACCACCGGCACATACAGCGCGGTGAGAAACGCTGACTGACTGCTGGAAATGGTCTGCATGCCCCAGGTCTGCAAGCCGTAGCCGCCAGCGATCGACAAACCAATCAGCGCGCCAGCTTTGATTTCCAGCCAGGTTACCTGTTTAAGGTAACGACGGAAGAAAAATGCCAGCAGTAGTGAAGCCGTGGCAAAACGCAGCCCAACGAAGAAAAACGGGCCGGAATGGGCCATCGCCCGATGCACCACCAAAAAGGTGCCACCCCAGACCATGGTAATGAAAATGAGTACCAGCTCCTGACGCGAAATTCGCAGGCTGAGACGGTAAGATGAAGCGGACATAACGCACCAAAATAGTCAATTGGCGGTCAGTTTGCGCAGAGATATGGGAAATTGCAATGCTTGTTACCGCCGGGCGAACCCGGCGGCCGGGGATGAATGGGCAGGAGCACTATTTTTTAGCGCGGCTGCGTCCCCCTTTTTCACCGGCTTCGGAAGCGCGCTGTGGGTCGTTTCTGAAATTACCCCCGCTGTTTTTACCGCCTTTGCGGCCCGCTTCTGCAGCTCTTTCACGGTCTTCTGCGAAATTGCCGGAACCTCCACGATGTTGTGCCATCATTTCCTCCAGAGATTGAGCATCCAGTTTGAGGACTCATCACGTTGCAACTGTGAAAAGCAGGGTGGCGAATGTTCCGCTCACCTGCTTAAAGAATAGACAACCCACCGATAACCCCGCCTGCCATTCATATTTTGAAACAGATAATTCACTCATTTAGCTGCAAAAAACCAAATTTACCGCCGCGTTACAACGAGTTATCCGCCAATTATTAGCACCTGCTCAAGCTCTGTACAGCAGCCTGCGCAGGCTCTTCTATACTTCTGATTACTCATCACCTCCAGCAGGATGAAAACTATGGCAAAGATTTTGGTGCTCTACTATTCGATGTACGGACATATTGAAACCATGGCGCAGGCCGTGGCCGAAGGTGCAAAGAGCGTAAGTGGCGCAGAAGTCACCATTTTGCGCGTGCCGGAAAGCATGGATGCGGAGCGTTTCGCCCAGGTTGGCGGCAAAGTGAATCAGGCGGCGCCTGAGGCTAAACCGGAGGATTTGCCGCAGTACGATGCCATCATCGTCGGCACCCCAACCCGTTTTGGCAATATGGCCGGCCAGATGCGTAACTTCTGGGATCGCACCGGCGGACTTTGGGCCTCGGGCGCGCTTTACGGCAAAATCGCCAGCGTCTTTGCTTCAACCGGTACCGGCGGCGGCCAGGAACAAACCATCACCTCTGTCTGGACCACCCTCGCCCACCACGGCATGGTGATTGTTCCCATCGGCTACGGCACCAAAGAACTTTTCGACATCTCGCATGTGCGCGGCGGCACGCCTTATGGCGCAACCACGCTGGCTGGCGGAGATGGATCGCGTCAACCCTCGGCGGAAGAACTGGATATAGCCCGTTATCAGGGCCAACACGTCGCCGGACTGGCGGTAAAGCTGCAAGGATAAAATCCACAACAGGAGACCTTTATGACAACAGAACAGTCGAAAGAGCATCACGTGGGCGAATGGGCTTCACTGCGCCATACATCGCGCGAAATTGCTGAAGCCATTTTTGAGGTAGCCAACTACGACGAACGTCTGGCAGAGCAGATTTGGAGTCAGCAAGGCAGTGATGAAGTGCTGATTCGCGCTTTCAAAAAGACCGACCAGGACGTTCTGACCTGGGACGACAAAACCGTTGAGCGCAAAAACGTTTGAATTGCAGGCGGGCCTTGTCCCGCCCTCGCTATCTTTTAGATTTTCAGGGAGCCATATATGTCAACTTATCAAAGTATCAATCCGGCCAACAACCAACTGCTCAAAGCGTGGGACGAACACGATGACGCTTATGCGCAACAGGCGCTGAAAACCGCGGATGAGCTTTATCACTCCAGCTGGAGCAAAGGCGATATTCAGCCACGTCTACAGGTGTTGCATCGTTTAGCCGATTTGATCGACCAACGTGCCGAAGAGCTGGCAACTATCGCCAGTAAAGAGATGGGCAAGCTGATTGGGCAAAGCCGTGGTGAAGTGAAAATTTGTTCGCAGATTGCCCGCTATTACGCTGAACATGCTGCCACCTTTTTGCAGCCGCAACCTTATGCCAGCGAAGTGGGCGACGCCTGGCTTGAATATCATCCGATTGGCGTGATCGTCGCGGTTGAACCGTGGAACTTCCCCTACTACCAGCTGATGCGCGTATTGGCGCCAAACCTGGCGCTTGGCAATCCGGTACTGGCGAAACATGCTAATATCGTGCCGCACTGTGCAGATGTGTTTGAAAAATTGGTGGCAGAAGCTGGCGCACCAAAAGGTGCGTGGACCAATCTGTTTATCTCCACCGATCAGGTTGCGGATTTGATTGCCGACTCACGGGTGCAGGGCGTGGCGCTGACCGGTTCCGAACGTGCCGGTAGCGCGGTAGCAGAGCAAGCTGGCAAACATCTGAAGAAATCAACGCTGGAATTGGGCGGTAATGATGTATTCGTGGTGCTGGACGATGCCGATATTGATGAAGCGGTTCGCCAGGGCGCTCAGGGCCGCCTCAGCAACTGCGGCCAGGTCTGTACTGCGGCCAAACGCTTCATTCTGCATGAAAAAATCGCCGATAACTTTATGGCGAAATTCAGCGCGGCACTGCAATCGGCCACGCCGGGCGATCCGCTGGATGAGAAAACCACGCTGGGTCCGCTATCTTCTAAAGATGCACGCGATCGTTTAGTGAAGCAGGTTGATGATGCGGTTAAGCACGGCGCGCGCCTGGAGTTTGGCGGTCGTGCGATTGAAGGCGTCGGCTGCTATTACCAGCCAACGGTGCTCACCGGTCTGACGCCGGATAACCCGGCTTACTATCAAGAGTTCTTTGGTCCGGTGGCGCAAGTGTATGTGGTGGCCGACGATCGTGCAGCCGTCGCGCTGGCGAATGACTCGAACTATGGCCTTGGCGGTTCAGTCTGGACCAAAGATATTGCACGTGGTCGTAAGATGGCATCGCAAATTGAAACTGGCATGGTATTCATCAATTCGCAGAGCGATACCTCCGCAGAGCTGCCGTTTGGTGGCGTGAAGCGATCCGGTTACGGACGTGAACTATCGGATTTGGGTATTAAAGAGTTTGCCAACCAAAAACTGGTGGTGGTCGCCGGTTAACGGTTACCAGATACAAAAAACCCCGCCGCGGCGGGGTTTTTCTTTTGCGTCAATCTTAATTGCTGGTCGCCGGTTTAGCCGGTTCTGCTGGCGTCGCATCCGCTTGCGCTTTCTGCGCGGCTGCCGCATCGGCCTTGGCTTTGTCATCCGCTGCTTTCTGAGCAGTGGTTTTCTCCGCTTTGGCTTTCTCGTCAGCGGCTTTCTGCGCTGCCGCTTTATCCGCTTTCACTTTCTCTTCAGCGGCTTTCGTATCAGACGCTTTCTGCGCCGCGGCTTTATCCGCTGCGACTTTTTCTTCAGCCGCTTTGTCTGCAGCGGCCTGATCGGCTTTCTGCTTAGCATCATCGGCAGCAGGAGCTGCAGTGGCTGGGGCTGGGGCTGGCTGTTCTGTCGGAGCCGGTGCAGTTGCAGGCTGCAATGGCGTACCTTGCAGAGCGCCATTCAACGCGCCAGTGAACTGATCCCAGCTGCAGTAGCCGTTGGCATCTGTTTCACAACCCGCCAGCTGCAGCGTGACGCGTTTCGGCGGATTTTTCAGGCTCAGCACATCGGCATCGCGCAGCTGATCGGCGGTTTGATAAACGTACTCAATTTTCAGCAGATCTTTGTTGTTCTTCACATCGTGCCAGCGTTCAAATACTACCTGGCCGCCAATGGGCGTTTTCTCATCATTGCCTGGCAGCTCATAAGGCTTCACCTGCAACGCACTGAGCAAGGAGGCGATATTGGAGTCATGTCCGACCATCAACGTCACTTTCGGCGCGTTGGCTTTATCCTGATCGACTAACTGGCTGCGGATATAATCCACCAGCGGTGCGGCCACTTCGCGCGCCACTTCAGGCGAGGCGAACAACGCATCCTGATAACCATTTTTGATCGACGCCAACTCTTTCCACTGCTCAGGCGTTTTGATCTGGCCCCACGCCACCTGATCGGCCGGGAAACCTTCGTAATATTGCAGCGTGAACGCATCCACCAGCGAGTTGCCAATCTTCAGCGGGCCGCTGACATTCGGCTCTTTGCCGTTATCTGCACTGAACGTGTTGTCGCCGCTGCTCAGATCACACTGTTTTTTGCCGTTACAGGCAGGAGCAGATTTGTAATCAACAATTTTTTCCAGATGCTGGAATGCTGGCTTTAACGCCAGTTTTTCATTGGCAGCGGTCATGGCAGCCAGCGCTTTTTTGTTGAACTCATCGCTGCCGTCGGTAACAACCGGATTAAAGATAGGATCCATGGTACCCATCGCATCCTGATGGGTTACCGCGATATCGCAGCCCGGGAAGGCGCCAGTTATAAAGTACTGCGCGGTAGCGACGGTGCGCTGCAGGCTGTTGGCATAAACGAAGATATTGCTGCTGTCCGGGCAGGTGCCGTTTTGCACCAGCCCCTGCTGTGCCAGCCACTGACGGGTGTAGTTACCCATGTAGACTTCCAGCACGCCACCTTTGGTGGTCAGCTCGCCACCCGCGACATCCCACTTCGGCCAGCTTTTTTTGGTGGATTGCTCCAGCACGCTACCATTATTGGCTAACGGCGCACGCAGGTTATGCCGACTTAACATCAGCACCTGCTGGAGTTGCATATCTCCATCCGCCGCGTACGCGGACATGCCCATCGGGAGCGCAGCGATGACTGACAACGCGCAAAGACTCAGTTTCTTGATCATTGTGCCTATTCCATAATTCATCAGTGAAACACTCTGGCTTTCAAGCGATTAGCACGCCAAAGAGCGAATTACCGCACAGTGTAACCCAGCTTGCATCGGAAAATCGCCAGATGTTTGCAAAAACCGTGAATGGAATATAGCAGTAAACGCGCGTGCCGTCGGGTAACGGCAGCAGATTGAAAAGCAACGCGATGTTTTTCGGAATCTGTGAATGCTGAAAAGCAAAAAGCCCGCATTGCTGCGGGCTTCTCTAATATGGCGGAGGAACAGAGATTCGAACTCTGGGATGGTTTCCCATCGACGGTTTTCAAGACCGTTGCCTTAAGCCACTCGGCCATCCCTCCGGGGATTTTTTGTTGCGTCACTCTGCAAGAGTGAATGGCGGAGGAGGAGAGATTCGAACTCTCGGATGGTTTCCCATCGACGGTTTTCAAGACCGTTGCCTTAAGCCACTCGGCCACCCCTCCGCAATGAGGCGCACTATAAACATCCCCCCGAACGATGTAAAGCCTGCATTGAATCGTTCGGCTGAAAAACAGCCAAATTTTATTTTTTCGGCGTCAAATTCGCCATTCTGCTCAGCGAAACAGCAATTTATCGCGTAAAGATGGGTAAAACGCCTTTTCTGTCTTTCAGACGCTGCGTATCCTCGTGCCATATTTGGTGTTTCTCTCTTTAAGGAGCGCATGATGGAAAGAATTTTTAGCTCGTCGCAGCAATCGTTAGTCAGCACCCACAAGGTGCTGCGCAATACTTATCTGTTACTTGGCTTTACGCTAGCCTTCTCGGCGGTCACCGCCACACTCAGCACCGTGTTTGCCTTGCCTTCGCCGGGCCTGATTCTGATGCTGGTTGGCTTTTATGGTTTGATGTTCCTGACGCATAAACTGGCTAACAGCCCGGCAGGTATTCTGGCTGCCTTCGCCTTTACCGGTTTCCTCGGTTATTGCCTTGGCCCAATCCTCAGCTCGTTCCTGACCGCAGGCATGGGTGATGTGATTGCCATGGCGCTGGGCGGTACCGCGTTGGTGTTCTTTGGTTGCTCGGCATATGTGCTGACCACGCGTCGCGATATGTCATTCCTGAGCGGCATGATGATGGCGGGCTTCGTGGTGTTGCTGGTAGCGGTTGTTGCTAACATCTTCCTGCAACTGCCTGCGCTGCATCTGGCGATCAGCGCTCTGTTTATCCTGTTCTCTGCCGGTGCCATCCTGTGGGAAACCAGCAACATCATTCACGGCGGCGAAACTAACTACATTCGCGCCACCGTAAGCCTGTATGTTTCGCTGTATAACATCTTTGTTAGCCTGCTCAGCCTGCTGGGCTTCGCTAACCGCGATTAAGTTGTTCGCAATAGTCTTTCAAACCCTGCTTCGGCAGGGTTTTTGCTTTTTATGGCCGGGCGAATTTACAATGTGCCGATTAACGCGATGAGGAAGAACTGTGATTTTTGCCGGTAAAGAGATTGCCACCGATGCGGAAGGCTATTTAAAAAATAGCGCGGACTGGAGCGAGCTGCTGGCTGTCGCCATCGCGGAGCAGGAAGCGATCGTAATGAGTGAAGCTCACTGGGAAGTGGTGCACTTTGTCCGGGCGTTTTATCAGGAATTTAATACCTCACCGGCGGTACGCATGCTGGTGAAAGCCATGGCGCAAAAATATGGCGAGGAGAAAGGCAACAGCCGCTACCTATTCCGCCTGTTTCCTGAAGGTCCAGCAAAACAGGCGACTAAAATTGCGGGTTTGCCAAAACCGGCTAAATGTTTGTAATCATCCAGTGGTAAACCGGGTGGGAAGCTCCGCCGGCTGATGCGGTTCCACCAGCACTTTGTCGACGCGCGCGCTGCGCGGCCCACCCGCTTTTAACCAGCTGATTAATTCATCGACCTGTTGCGCATCACCGGACGCCAGCACTTCAACGCTGCCATCCGCTAAATTGTGCGCATAGCCGTTGATATTCAATGCTCTGGCCTGCGTTTGCGTGTGATAACGGAATCCCACGCCCTGCACCATGCCGTGCACCCAGATTTTGCAGCAAGTGGTTGCCATTACGTTCTCCCATCACTGTGCGTTGCAATTTGCGGCCATCCGCCGGAAAATGGCGCCTCATTTTTTCAGGTAAGCATAGCAAACTATGACCGTTCGATTGATTCTCGCAAAGGGACGTGAAAAATCCCTGCTCCGCCGCCATCCGTGGGTGTTCTCAGGTGCCGTTGCACGTATGGAAGGTAAAGCCCAGTCTGGTGAGACCATTGATGTCTGCGACAGCAATGGCAAATGGCTGGCTCGTGCCGCGTATTCTCCGCAATCACAAATTCGCGCACGCGTCTGGAGCTGGCAGCAGGATGAGTCAATCGACATCACCTTCTTCGTGCGCCGCTTTGAGCAAGCACAGCTATGGCGCGACTGGCTGGCAAAACGCGATGGGTTGGATAGCTATCGTCTGATCGCCGGTGAATCCGACGGCATGCCGGGCGTCACCATCGATCGCTTCGGTGACTTCCTCGTGCTGCAACTGTTGTCAGCGGGCGCAGAGTATCAGCGTCCAGCCATCGTCTCCGCTTTACAACAGTGCTTCCCTGACTGCGCTATTTACGATCGTTCAGACGTCGCGGTGCGTAAAAAAGAGGGACTGGAACTGGCGCAAGGTCCGGTTTCAGGTGAACTGCCGCCGCCGCTGCTGCCTATCACTGAGCACGGCATGAAGCTGTTGGTGGATATTCAGGGCGGTCATAAAACCGGTTATTACCTTGATCAGCGTGATAGCCGCCTGGCGACACGTCGCTACGCAGAGAATGCCCGCGTACTGAATTGCTTCTCTTATACCGGTGGTTTTGCGGTTTCAGCATTGCTGGGCGGCTGCCGTGAAGTGATCAGCGTCGACACCTCGCAGGATGCGCTCGATGTGGCAAAACAAAACGTTGAGCTGAATGGCCTCGATGTGTCGCGCGCGCAGTTTGTACGCGACGATGTATTTAAACTGCTGCGCCGCTATCGCGACAGCGGTGAGAAGTTCGACGTGATCGTGATGGATCCGCCGAAATTCGTCGAGAATAAGAACCAACTAATGGGCGCGTGCCGCGGTTATAAAGATATCAACATGCTGGCAATCCAGCTGTTGAATCCCGGCGGCGTCTTGCTCACCTTCTCATGTTCCGGCTTGATGCCAACCGATTTGTTCCAGAAAATCATCGCTGACGCCGCCGTTGATGCCGGTCGTGATGTACAATTTATAGAGCAGTTCCGTCAGGCAGCCGACCATCCAGTGATTGCCAGCTATCCTGAAGGGCTTTATCTGAAAGGTTTTGCCTGCCGCGTGCTGTGACTTGAAAACGCTGTCCCTGCCTCCATATTGGTGATAGGGCAGTCTTTTGGGAGGTCACAATGATTACGACTAAATTTGGAATTGGACAGCAGGTCCGACACCGTCTCTCCGGGGTGCTCGGCGTTATTGTGGATGTCGATCCGGAGTTTTCGCTTGATGAGCCAGAGGTGGATGATGTCGCCTCTAGCGAAACATTACGCGCCGCGCCTTGGTATCACGTGGTGATGGAAGATGAAGAAGGCGATCAAGTGCACACTTACGTGGCTGAGGTTCAGCTGGCAGGTGAAACCTCATTCGAACATCCTGAACAACCTTCCATGGATGAGCTGGCCGCTTCAATTCGGCAGCAGCTGCAGGCACCCAGCCTGCGCCATTAATCAAAACGGCGACTCAGGTCGCCGTTACTTTTAGTGCGTTATTCCCAATCGCGGAATTTCAATTTTCGGACAACGATCCATAATCACTGTCATACCCGCGTCCTGCGCTAACACTGCAGCTTGCTCATTAATCACGCCCAGCTGTAGCCACAAGGTATCCGCACCAATGGCGATCGCTTCCTGCGCCACGCCCCATGCCGCTTCGGCATTGCGAAACACATCTACCATATCCACTTTTCCCGGAACATCTGCCAGCGTGGCATAAGCCGTTTGGCCCAGAAGCTGCTGACCAGCCAGTTTCGGACTGACCGGAATCACCTCGTAGCCCTGATCGAGCAGATATTTCATTACGCCATAGCTTGGTCGGTCGGGGCGATCGCTGGCGCCTACTAATGCGATACGTTTAGTTTTGGTGAGCACATCGCGAATTGTTTGATCATTCATCTTTTTTCTCCTGGTTCATTCGCCTAAGTGTAGTTGGCATTGCACTTTACGCTGCTAATGCTGCGCACCAGAAGTTTGCGCAGCCGCACGAATAAATATGTAAAAATGTAAATTTACTGCCATAATGTAATACTTTGCTACACATATTCGATTACCCCCCCCCTTTTGCCGGGAGTTGCAATGAAGCTGTCCTTTACTGCTACGGGTTTACTCATGTTGCTCGTATCAGCATCCTGTCATGCCATTACGCTTAAGCTCGATCCCGAGATCGAACTGTTGGTGTTAGACGGTCGCAAAATTTCCGGCTCGTTATTGAAAGGCGCTGGAAGTCTTGAGCTGGAACGTGGACAGCATCAGTTTCTCTTCCGTGTAGAAAAACCCGCTGCCGATGCCACGCATTTTCAGTCGGTGCCCATGATTGTCACTTTTAATGCCAACGCCCATTCTGTTGCTATCCGCTTACCTGCCTTAAATAACCGTCGTGAGCGCAACGCTTTTGATAAAACCTTGAACTTTCAACTGATTGATGAGCGAGGCATCGAAATTACTAGCCTGCGCGACCACCTGCCGCGGGCAAGTGATAACGATTTTGAAAAAGCGATGGTGAATTACAATCGCGATGCGCACGCAGCTTCGGTGCCACGCTTTGCCCTCCATTCGCTCAGTGCTAATGAAGCACAGCTGAATCTCGATTACGCCTGGCAAGACGTCAGCGATCTACCCGCTTTGCAAGGCTGGTTCAAGCGTTTTGATGCTGCAACCCGTTTGCGTTTTATTAGCTGGATGAAAACCTTACGCGCAAGTTGATAGTAATGAAACGCCAGGGGTAAACTCCTGCATTAACAAATAATGCATGAGAAGAAACAGGAAGCCCTATGGAGCAGACCGTTCGTACCCTTCAGGTTCAAAAACATATCGCCCTCGTTGCACATGACCACTGTAAAGCCTCGCTGCTGGAGTGGGTGCAAATCAACCAAAGTACCTTGCAAACTCATGTGCTGTACGCCACCGGTACGACCGGTAACCTGATAAATCGTCATACCGGTTTGGATGTTAACGCCATGCTGAGCGGGCCGATGGGTGGCGATCAGCAGGTTGGTGCGTTGATTTCGGAAGGCAAAATTGATGTGTTGATTTTCTTCTGGGATCCGTTGAACGCTGTGCCGCACGATCCGGATGTAAAAGCGTTGCTCCGCTTGGCAACGGTGTGGAACATCCCGGTGGCCAATAATCGCACCACCGCAGATTTTATTATCCAGTCACCGAAGTTTGCCGAGCAGATTGAGATCCAGATTCCAGACTATCAGCGTTACCTCGCCGATCGCCTGAAATCGTAATCATCAGGCCTTGCGGCTTTGCGGTACACCCAGCTCGCGGAAGTGTTCGACAAAAACCGAAGGCCGATCTTTATCGAACATCAGCCACACCTGTTGGCGTGCACGCGTCATTGCTACATACGCCAAACGTCGCTCCTCCGCATCCGGGAAATCTTCCGGCTGGGGCAACAAACCCTGTTCCATGATCGATTCACGCGCTTCTGCCGGGAAGCCGTCGCGTCCCTGATGCAGGCCCAGCACAATGACGAAATCTGCCTGCTGACCTTTACTGGCGTGAATGGTCATGAAATCCAGTTGCAGTTTCGGCCAGCGCGTTTTGGCTTTATCCAGCACAGTGGGACGCAAATGGTGATACCGCGCCAGCAGTAGCACACGCTCATCCGATTTGGCATAGCCACTTAATTTATCCAATAGCGGCTCCAGCTGCTCGTGCGGCAGCAACGTCACCGATTTCTTATTACCTTTGCTCAGACTATTAAGCGGTTTGCGCAGTTGATGCGGGTTTTGTTGCACAAAACGATTGGCAATCTCACCAATGCGATCGTTAAAGCGATAAGTAGTATCCAGCACACAACGGTCGCCATCGCCAAAATAGTAATGGAACGCGGTGGTCAGACTCATCTCGGCCCCGCTAAAGCGATAGATCGCCTGCCAGTCATCGCCTACTGCGTAGAGGCTGGTACGCTTATTTTGCTGACGCAGTGCCGTCAGCAGTGCGGCGCGCTGCGGTGAGATATCCTGAAATTCATCGACCAGAATATGTTTCCACGGGCTGATAAAACGCCCTTTATCCAGAATGGCAATCGCCTGATGAATCAGCCCGGAAAAATCGACCGCGCCCTCCTCTTTCAACGCGCTTTTCCATGCTTTTAGCAGCGGTGCCATCAGCTTGACGCGCTTGCTGAAATTGTCGCGCTGCTCTTCCGCCACATCCGCGATCATTGCCGCCTGCGCGCCGCCGTGCATACGCATTAATCCGAGCCAACGCTCCATACGCGAGGCGATACGCTGCGCCAGTTTGTCATCTTGCCAGAATGGGCCTTCGGGGATTTCCCACTCCAACTCGTCCTGCAACCACTGGCGCCAGCCGCTGGCCTGCGCCTTCTTGCTGTTGCACTGTTCACGCCAGGTCTCGATCAGCAACTGTCGACGCGCTTTGCTGTCGCTCTCCAGTTTACTGATCACCGGTTGTTTATTGCTGCCTTCGCGGATGATGTGCAGCGCCAGCGCATGGAAAGTACGCGCCTGAATGGCGCTTTCGCCAAGGCGAGTTTGAATGCGGTCATTCATCTCTTCCGCCGCCTGACGTCCAAACGCCAGCAGCAGAATTTGATCGGGTTGCGCCAGCTTGCGCTTCAGCAGCCAGCCTGCACGTGCCACCAGCACCGAGGTTTTGCCGCTGCCCGCCCCCGCCAGCACCAGCAGCGCATCTTCGCCGTTGACCACCGCTTCACATTGCGATGGATTGAGCGGCGTGGTTTCGATCGTGGAGAAAAATTCCTGATAATCCTTGAGGATCTTGCTGGTCCATGCGCGATTGCGTTGGCGGATGGCCGTTTCACCTTGCTCCAGCCATTGTTGGCAGAACGCCCAACGTTCACGGCAGTTATCGAACTCGGCAATCCGTTCGAGAGGTAATGGTAAGGCGGAGAACTGACGGCTAATGCTCTCTTTCACCGCGCTGAGCTCACTGCGTTTTAGCCAGCGGTCCTGCTCCGTAAAGGCGAGGATTTCCTGTTCCAACACCACCAGCACCTCAGCGCTTACCTCGCTCATCTCCTGGCTCCACTGCTGCCAGGCATGTTGTAAGTAGTGGAAAAAACGCTGAGTTTCCTGCCATTCAGTACCATGCAGGCGCACGACTTTTTCTTCTGGCAGCAAAAATTCCAGCTCGCCCCACACCATGCCGCGTTTGCAGGCAATGTTGAGCAGCTGATTAAACGGGATGAGATATTCATGGCGATCGCCGCTGACTTCTACGCCAGCCGCCAACAGGCGAACCCGGTTATAGGGATGCTGTGCCAGACGTTTACCCATTGATGTTGCTTTCAGTTCCATGTCCGCACCGTCATGAGGAATTCGATTATCGCGCAGTTTACCTGTCAGACTCTTGGCGCTCCAGCCTTAAAACAGGCTAAACTTGGCGCCACATATTGCGGATTGCAAAAGGAAAATCGCGTTATGCGTACCGTTTTAAATATTCTGAATTTCATTCTCGGTGGTTTTTTCACCACGCTGAGCTGGCTGTTTGCCACATTAGTCAGCATTGTGCTGATTTTTACGCTGCCGTTGACGCGCTCCTGCTGGGAAATCACCAAATTATCGCTGCTGCCGTTCGGCAATGAAGCGGTACATGTTGATGTGCTGCGTCCAGACAGCAAAAGCCACGTGATGAACACCGGCGGCACTTTCCTGAATATCTTTTGGCTGCTGCTGTTTGGCTGGTGGCTGTGTCTGGCCCACATCTCAGCAGGTATTGTGCAATGTCTGACCATCATCGGCATTCCGGTTGGCATCGCTAACTTCAAAATCGCTGCCATTGCGCTGTGGCCAGTGGGCCGTCGCGTGGTATCCGTTGAAGAAGCTCAGGCCGCGCGTGAAGCCAATGCGCGCCGCCGTTACTGAGGCCGTTCAATGATGCATGACGCTTTGCCAGGCTGGCGACGTTATCTGTTTAACAGCAGCTTGCGCTATCTGCTGCGCATCTTCTTTGCTTTGACAGGATGCGCGGCAGTGCCGTGGTGGCTACACCAAATCGAGTGGACGATCCCGCTGACCCTTGGCGTGGTTGCTGCAGCGCTGGCCGACCTCGACGATCGCTGGGTTGGGCGTGTACGCAATCTTGTCATCACATTAGTGTGTTTCTGCATCGCCTCCGTTTCGGTGGAGTTGTTGTTTCCGCATCCCTGGGCGTTCGGTTTGGGTTTAGCACTCTCCAGCTGGGGCTTCATTTTGCTCGGTGCGCTGGGGCAGCGTTATGCCACCATCGCCTTCGGCGCTCTGTTAATTGCGGTTTATACCATGTTGGGTATTGGCTTATTCCCGCAATGGTGGATGCAACCGTCGCTGCTATTGATTGGGGCCCTTTGGTACAACCTGTTAACCTTCATCGGCCATTTAATGTTCCCGGTGCGTCCGGTACAGGAACAACTGGCGGCTAGCTTTTCACAGCTGGCGCGTTATCTCGAAGCTAAAGCTAACCTGTTTGATCCCGATGGCGGTGAGCATGATGATGCCACTTTAGTCGCCACCGCGATGGTCAATAGCCAATTGGTGGCACAGCTTAACCTCACCAAAAGCACCATTCAGAGTCGGCTCCGCGGCGACCGTGGTTCACTCAGCACCCGCCGCAGCCTGCACTACTATTTTGTCGCGCAGGATATTCATGAACGTGCCAGCTCCTCGCATCTGCAATACCATCTGCTGCGCGATAACTGGCGTTACAATGAAGTGCTATTCCGTTTCCAGCGTTTAATGAATATGCAGGCGCGGGCCTGTCGTCAACTGGCAGAAACCATTCTGCTGCGTCAGCCATGGCATCACGACAGCCATTTTGAACGCACCTTCGAACGACTGGAAACCGCCCTGCAACGGCTGCAGCAAAATGAGCCACAGGATCCGCACATCCACGCGCTGTTTTGGCTGCTGCGTAATCTGCGGGCTATTGATGCGCAACTGGCATCCATTGAGTCGGAGCAGATGCTGGCGGAGCCTTCACCGCAAAGTGATAACCATCTTTCACGTGAAGGACTCAGCGGCTGGGCCGATATCCGCTTGCGACTAAGTCGTCATCTGAGTCCGCATTCCGCGCTGTTTCGCCATGCGGTGCGCATGTCACTGGTGCTTTGTGTCGGCTATGCCTTTATTCAAATCACCGGTGTTGATCGCGGCTACTGGATATTGCTCACTAGCCTGTTTGTCTGCCAACCTAACTACAACGCGACCCGACGGCGCCTGGCGTTGCGTATCGGCGGTACACTCGCCGGTATCGCTATTGGCTTACCGGTGCTGTGGCTGGTGCCGTCCATCGAAGGCCAACTGGTGCTGATTGTGTTGAGCGGCGTGTTGTTCTTCGCCTTTCGCCAGATTCAGTATGCTCAAGCCACCTTGTTTATCACCCTGCTGGTATTGCTGTGCTTTAACCTACTGGGTGAAGGGTTTGAAGTAGCGTTACCGCGTGTAGTCGATACCTTGCTAGGCTGCGGACTGGCATGGCTGGCTGTTGCGTTTGTCTGGCCCGATTGGCGCTTTCGTAAAATTACCGCCGTGGCCGACCGGACACTTGACGCCAATTGCCGCTATCTGGATGCGATCATGCTGCAATACCATCAAGGTAAAGATAATCGCCTCGATTATCGTGTGGCGCGTCGCGATGCGCACAATGCCGATGCTGAGCTCGCCTCCGTGGTGTCCAACATTAGTGGTGAACTCAAGCTTCAACAACTACTACGTGAAAATGCGTTTCGGCTGTTGTGCCTGAATCACTCCTTCCTCAGCTATATCTCTGCGCTAGGAGCGCATCGCGAGCGTCTGGCGGATAATGCGCTGCTTACTTTGCTGGATGATGCGGTCTGCTTCATTGAAGATGTGCTGCAGATTGAACGTGTCACAGATGCTCAAGCCACAGATATGCAGCACAAATTAATGATGCGCCTGAGCGAGATGAAAACCAGCCCCGATACACGCGCACCCCTTGTCATTCAACAATTGGGATTGTTGGTCGCATTAATGCCTGAGATTGCCCGGCTGCGTCGTACCCTTGTCAACCACTAACGCTGTAAATGCTCCGCCGCCGCTTGCTGGCGGAGCGTTTTTAAATACCAGGCGTAGAGTTCCTCTCTGATTTCACTGGGCAGTGC
Organism: Pantoea sp. GM01; assembly: GCF_000282675.1. NCBI lineage: Bacteria > Pseudomonadati > Pseudomonadota > Gammaproteobacteria > Enterobacterales > Erwiniaceae > Pantoea > Pantoea sp. GM01. Next base: position 54,019 of record NZ_AKIU01000028.1, read on the forward strand.
CGCTTCGTGATGTCCTGATATCGCGCCTTCCAGCGCCAGCAGCGTTTTCAACCCAATATGCTTATTCAACGCTCGCAGTTTCAGCCAGCTTTGCCGCGATCCCGTTTCACAAAGTAGCCGCACTGAGCAGATCCCCACCTTATGCAGCATGAGCTCCAGTCGCAGGCTAAGATTGGGCAGATCTTTCAACCGCAGCGAGACAAGTCTTGTCGCGGCTTCATCCTGAGCAGCCCGAAGAGAGCTGGCCGATAACTGCAGTAATCGCTCAGAGTCTTGCCACAATTGCTTATCAACTTTGAAGTAGCTTAAGGTCACCGGCATGCCACGTTTGCGGTATACCAGGGGTTCGAGTGAACGCTGTGCGTTGTAGACGTGAAGCGCCTCGCTGGCTCGTAAATAGAGCGCATCCTCATTGATGTAGGCAAAGATCACCTTCTCAACAGTCAATGCATAACCACCGAACTGGGTTCGGGATTCGATTTTGCCTAATGCAGCTAACTGCGCTTTTGATTGTTCAACTACCGGGTTATTTCTTTTCATAACTCTCCCTTAATTTCATTCCATGGACGGGAAATTTCCTATAAAAGCTCTTTGATTCATCTGCTTAGAAGATATGAAAAACGATTTAGCTGTTCAATGAATAAAAGCGTGTGAAAGGAATCTTGTGCAGAAATTGCGAGGCGTTTTCAGAAATTGAGGTTGATCTTTATCCAGGAAGCCATTACTGTATATTCATACAGTTCATTACTGAGTGATTAAATTATGCGTACTCATTTCTCTGGCCCTGCTGATCGTTCTCATCGTTACGCTTCATCAAGTTTAGCGAAGCCTTCGCTGGGTGGAATCACTGAACTGCGTTCCAGCGAACAGCCTGGAATGATGCAACTTATGCTGCTGCCGGTGTTAAAACAGCTGAGCGAACAATCACGTTGGCAGTTATGGCTAACGCCAGCTCATAAACTGAACCGCAGCTGGATGCAGCAGTCGGGATTGCCGTTAGAAAAGAGTATGCACATCACTGAATCTGAGCGCTTTAATACGGTAGAAAGTATGGTGAAAGCATTGCGCACGGGTAATTATAGCGTGGTTCTAGCCTGGATTCCGTACGAATTGAGTGATGAAGAGCGCCTGGAATTGGAACAAGCAGCGGCCGAAGGTGAAGCGCTTGGTCTGATTTTGCGTCCTCAGGGACACCAATATGCCCTCTCCAGACAACCCAAAGCCGCAAAAATTCCGTCAGATTTGTTTCATTAAGTAAATTCCAGGAATTTTCTCAGCATTTTTTTTGCATAAGTTGCCGCTAAGCCACTGATTCTTTTCCCGCCAGCTATGACAATGGTTTAGCCGCTTTTTTCTTTTCTGATGGCGAAGATTTTGCCATGCGATTTGTTAAAATGTGTGTATAAATCCCTGTTTTTTTGCTGCACGGCGTCACATCATACTTGTAAGTTTCCAATCTCGTTGTAGACTTTAGCTCGCCAGGGTGCTCAATAACCTCCGTTTTTTCGGTAGAGTCAAAAGCGAGCGTTTAGACCCGGCGAAGGATTAACACAAAGAGCAACCTTTTTGCTCATTGCCTATTTGGATGATAACGAGGCGCAAAAATGAAAAAGACAGCTATCGCAATTGCAGTGGCACTGGCTGGCTTCGCTACCGTAGCGCAGGCCGCACCTAAAAATAACACCTGGTACACCGGTGCTAAACTGGGCTGGTCTCAGTATCACGATACTGGTTACTACGGTAACGGTTACGCGAACAACGACGGTCCAACTCACGAATCTCAGCTGGGTGCTGGTGCATTCGCAGGTTACCAAGCTAACCCGTACCTGGGCTTCGAGCTGGGTTATGACTGGTTGGGCCGTATGCCTAACAAAGGCAACCAAGTGAATGGCGCTTTCAAAGCACAAGGCGTTCAGCTGGCTGCTAAACTGAGCTACCCAATTACCGAAGACTTCGATGTCTACACCCGTCTGGGTGGTATGGTATGGCGTGCTGATTCGACTCAAAACAACAACGGCGTTCGCATCAGCGACCACGACACCGGCGTTTCTCCGCTGGCTGCTGTTGGTGTTGAATACGCACTGACCAAAAACTGGGCGACTCGCCTGGACTATCAGTGGGTTAACAACATCGGTGACGCAGGTACCGTTGGTGCACGTCCAGACAACAGCATGCTGAGCGTTGGCCTTTCTTATCGTTTCGGTCAGGATGAAGATGCAGCACCAGTTGTAGCTCCGGCTCCAGCTCCAGCTCCAGTTGTTGAAACCAAGCGTTTCACCCTGAAGTCTGACGTTCTGTTCACCTTCAACAAGGCAACTCTGAAGCCAGAAGGTCAGCAGGCTCTGGATCAGCTGTACAGCCAGCTGAGCTCAATGGATCCGAAAGACGGTTCTGTTGTAGTACTGGGCTTCACCGATCGCATCGGTTCAGAGCAGTACAACCAGAAACTGTCTGAGAAACGCGCTCAGTCTGTTGTCGATTACCTCGTATCTAAAGGTATCCCGTCTAACAAGATCTCTGCACGCGGTATGGGCAAATCTAACCCAGTTACTGGCAACACCTGTGACAGCGTGAAAGGCCGTAATGCCCTGATCGACTGCCTGGCGCCAGACCGTCGCGTTGAAATCGACGTGAAAGGTATCAAAGACGTTGTAACTCAGCCACAGGCTTAAGTTATCACGCAATAAAAAACCCCGCTTCGGCGGGGTTTTTTTATGGCTGAAAATCAGTGGCAGCGAGAAGTTTTATTCGCCGTCCGAGCTGCCTTTTCCCAGAATTGCCTGCAGATCTTGCTTCAAAGTGGACATCTGGCTGGCGTACTTCTCTTTGCGTTCTGCATCTTCAATTAACTGCACAATGGTTTCTGACAACGTACTGCTGCGACGCTGTGCTAATCCAGCCAGACGTTGCCAAACCAAATATTCCAGGTCGATCGATTTCTTGCGCGTGTGCTGATGCTCAGCATTAAAGTGTCGTTTACGGCGGGCACGTATCGTCTGCTTTAGGCGATTCTCAAGATCGGGATGAATATGCTGCGCGATCCACTCGTTAACATCAACCGGACTATTCTCCATCGACAATAGCGCATCCACCGCAGCGTGCGCCGCACTGAGCTCAAGATGACGAGTGATCAGTTCACCCTCCCGATGCTTTTTCACCAGGTATTTCCACTTCCATCCACTTTCAAGATTTTCGAGTTGCTGGTATTTCATCGGAATCTCATCGTGATCACGTAACAAACTAAGAATAACAGCTTTTTTCCTGGATGCAGCAAGGAAAAACATGTTGCTGGTGTCACAATTCGGGCCAGAACTCCGCCGTGATTAACCGGGTCGAATCCTGTATAATCGCGCTTTTCCTAAAACAGACTAATGCGAATATTTTGACCAGCACTCAAATTACGTGGCAAGCCCTGCAGCCGGATAGCGACCGCTACCAATCCATTTTCTCAAATGTCTCACTGGAAGATTGCGATAGCCTTGCCGCGGTTCAGCCGCGTCTGCTGAATGCGCTGGCGCATTTACATCACCAAACGTTAGGTTTTCCCCTGCTGTTACTGCGCAGTCAGGAAAACAGCGATTACCTTGCCTGCATCGCCGAGGCTGCACAACGCTTCCAGCCAGACGAGGTTTCGCTATACGGCGGTGACTACCATGTAATGGGCGATACCGTAAGTTTGCTGCCACCGAGCGATAGCAATCGCCCGTTCACCAGCCAGGGCGGTGTACATTTTGCCGACTGGATTGAGTATGAACAACTTTTTGGTTGTGTCCGCCAATATAAAGATCGCGTGCAACCTGAACCTGGTTTGCTGCATCGCGCCAATGGCGGCACGCTGATCCTCGCTGTGAACACCCTTCTGGCACAACCGCTGCTTTGGTTGCGCCTGCGCAAGTGTATCGAACAAGGTCGCTTCGATTGGTATTCGCAGGATGAACGTCAACCGCTACCGGTGGCTATTCCACCGCTTCCGCTGCAGTTGCGCCTGGTGTTATGCGGCGATCGTGATGCACTGGCCGCCTTCCAGGAACTGGATGTTGAAGTCCACGAGATGGCACTGTATAGCGAATTCGAAGAGAGCCTGCAGGTGCTGGACGAAGATGACATGACGTCATGGTGCCAGTGGACGCTCACTCAAGCCGAGCAGGCTGGTTTAGCACAGCCAGAAGCAGATTTCTGGCCTGTACTGATTACGGAAGCGGCGCGTATGACGGGCGATCAAGACACCTTGCCATTATGCCCACGCTGGCTGCGCCGCCAGTTACAGGAAACCGCGCTGCATGGCGATAGCCTGAATGGTGAAGCGTTGAAAGAAGCGCTGGAAGCGCGTCAGTGGCGTGAAGGCTTCCTTGCGGACCGCATGCGTGATGAAATCCTGCTCAATCAAATTATGATTGAAACGGAAGGCGAAGTGGTTGGGCAAATCAATGGCCTCTCCGTGGTTGAGTTTCCGGGCCATCCACGTCCGTGGGGCGAACCGTCGCGTATTACCTGTGTGGTCCATCCAGGCGATGGCGAGTTCACTGACGTGGAGCGTAAAGCCGAACTGGGTGGCAATATTCATGCGAAAGGCATGATGATTATGCAGGCCTACCTGATTGCTGAACTGGAACTGGAGCAGCAGCTGCCCTTCTCCGCCTCGCTGGTGTTTGAGCAATCCTATTCAGAAGTGGATGGCGACAGCGCCTCGCTGGCTGAACTGTGCGCGCTAATCAGTGCGTTGGCTAATCAGCCGGTTAACCAACAGATTGCGGTAACCGGTTCAGTCGATCAGTTTGGTAACGTGCAGCCGGTCGGAGGCCTGAATGAAAAAATTGAAGGTTTCTTCCACATCTGTAATTCCCGTGAGTTGACCGGCAAGCAAGGTGTGATTTTCCCTGCCAGTAATGCGCGTCATCTCAGTCTGAATCAGGAAGTGGTGGAAGCGGTGAAGGCCGGACAATTCCATCTCTGGGCCATTGAGAGTGTAGATGAAGCGCTGCCGCTACTGACCGGGATTGCCTGGCAAAGTGAAAGCGGCGAATCACTGCTTAGCACCATTCAGGAACGTATTACGCAGTTGAATCAGCAGGAAGCACGCCTGCGTCCGTGGCCACTGCGTTGGCTCAACTGGTTCAACCACAGCTGATAACATTGCTCAGCGTACAACTGTTCGCTAATATTCGGGCTTCACTAAAAGAAGGCATATTGAGAACATGGTAGATAAACGCGAATCCTATAGTAAAGAAGACCTGGTTGCCTCGGGTCGCGGCGAACTGTTTGGCGAAAATGGACCGCCGCTTCCATCCAACAACATGTTGATGATGGACCGCGTGGTCAAAATGACCGAAGACGGCGGTAAATTCGACAAAGGTTTCGTAGAAGCCGAACTGGATATCCGCCCTGACCTGTGGTTCTTTGACTGCCACTTCATTGGCGACCCGGTAATGCCTGGCTGCCTCGGCCTCGATGCCATGTGGCAACTGGTTGGTTTCTACCTCGGCTGGCTGGGTGCTGAAGGCAAAGGCCGTGCATTGGGCGTGGGCGAAGTGAAGTTCACTGGACAAGTTTTGCCGACCGCTAAAAAAGTGACCTACAAAATTCACTTCAAGCGTGTCATTAACCGCAAGCTAGTAATGGGCGTGGCAGATGGTGAAGTGTTCGTCGACGGCAACCTGATTTACTCCGCGACTGATTTGAAAGTAGGTCTGTTCAAAGACACGTCAGCTTTCTAATCCTTCCAAACGAAAACCTCCGCACGCAGCGGAGGTTTCTTCCTTAATGATAGACATCCGGCAATGCTAGGCCACCGCCGACCTGTCCTCCATGGCTTGACGCCAACCTCCCAACCAGTAAGACCGCGCATCGATCATTTGATAAGGGCATATCTCTTTCGAGCGGCCCGTAATACCGGCTTGATAGCCTCGTGAATGTGCTCGTTCCAGGCGGTCTCTCTTCTGTCTCTTCATGCCTCGTTTCCCTCATTTCAGGTCTGGTGGAATCTGGGTGGAAAGAAAGAGTGGCGATATAATGTTCAACCACAGTAATGTTCTAACCCGATGCAGAAGAAAGGTCAATGCGCAAAATTCACGCCAATGTCATGATTTTGACGTCAAATCGACATCTGGAATTGTCAGTTGATTGTATATCTGGCTGATTAGCCAATAAAAAAAGCCCCTGATTTGACTGCGATCACACTACAGTAAATCAAGGACTTAGCATAAGCTTCGAACAAATCTTAATTTAGCGAAACGACACTATTCGCAATTTGTTGCGCTGCTTGCTGCCAACCGAGAGCCAAAGTGCGTACCAACGCATCATAGCCATCTTCAGTTTGCGGCAGTGTCAGATTAAAGCCATGTTTGATTAGGTGCCCTTGATGCTGCAACAACCACTCGCCACTCACCACCACTTGTCCATCATAACGTCCCTGGAAACCAGTAACGTTGACTGAAAGCGTGTCGTGAGTTTCGCCAAGCGGCGAACCGGCGACCAGTCGGCCGGGCAGCGCTTTGCTGAGATTACTGATCAGCGTTTGCTGCAGCTGTTGGTCGAGCGGACTGGCCCAGAGGTTATTGCTAGCAATCACGTATTTCACATCGCTGGTCTGATAAACCAAACCGTTACCCGCCATATAATCCGGCACCGTTACCTGCTCGACCCAAATCATGGGTTGGCCAGTTCCTCCAGCACTCTCAACGCGCGCCACATTGCTGCCCGCAGGCAGCTGATAATAGGTGTTTTCAATGGTGCTGCTGCACCCTGTTAACAGCAGCAACGCACCGATAATTAGCCCTTTTTTCACTGTTTCGCCCTCTTTGGCTGTGGATCCTGGCCCGGTTTGGCTTCAAACACCAGCGCATTACTTTTGCTATTCAGCGTTTTCAGCACCGGCTGCAATTCACGTAGCACCTGATCCAGCCGCTGCATATCGCCCACCAGCTTGCTGTAAGCCGGCGATCCCGGTTGCAGCCCTTTCATGCTGCGATTCAGTTCGCGCAGGGTTTGCTGCATGTCTGAAGGCAAGGTTTTCATTGCTGGATTCGCCGTGACTTGATTGAGGTTATCTAATGTTTTCTGCAGTTGCTGCAGGGTACGCTGGCTCTCTTTCAAGGTTCCGGTCGCTTCATTCAGCACAGGATTAAGTGGCAGGCCGTTGATCTTATCCAGTGCCGCCATTAGTTTCTGCTGAATCTGCGCCAGGCCACCGCTGACGGTTGGAATCACTTCCAATCCGGCAACTTCGTTCGGACCTTTATAAGTCGGCGCGTTATCGTAGAAATCGAGATCGATAAACAGCGCGCCCGACAACAGGCTACCGGTCTTCAGCGTGGCACGCAGACCGCGTTTTTTACCTTCCTGCAGATGCTGCTCAAGATTGAAATCTCCACCCAGACGATTAACAAAGCGGTCGGGTTCAATGCGAATTAACACCGGCACGCGATAGTCGTTATTAAGCGCCTGATTGACGCCAGGAATCATATACGGAACTTGCGAGACGGTACCCAGACGAATGCCGCGGAACTCAACTGGCGCGCCAACCTGCAGGCCACGAATCGAATCGCTGAAGAACAGCAGGAAATCGGTGTGATTGGTATACAGCGAATCCTGGATGCTGCGTTGATCGTCGAACAGATGATATTCCGCTTTGTTCTCCGCAGCTCGACCCAGTTCAGCGCCGTCCGGCACATCGAAGCTGACGCCTCCGCTAAACAGCGTGGTGAGCGATCCCATTTCCACCCGCATACCGGAAGCCGACATATCCACGGCAATACCGCTGTCTTTCCAAAAACGTACGTTAGTGGTAATTAGGCGATCGTAAGGCGCGGCGACAAACAGTTGATAGGTCATCATGCGTTTATCGGTATCAAAGTTGCTGGCTTCTACCGTACCGACGCGATAACCGCGGAACAGCACCGGATCGCCCGCATTAAGCTGACCGGCTTTTTTACTGTCGAGCGTGACGCGAATACCTTTTGCATCAGGGGGTGCCAGCGGCGGAGCATCCAGCAGTTGGTAACGCTCTGGTTTAACGCCTTTAGAGCCTGGCTGCAGCTCAATGTAGGCGCCCGAAAGTAGCGTACCAAGACCGGTAACGCCCTCGCGTCCAATCTGCGGTTTTACCACCCAGAAAGCGCTGTCTCCCTGCAACAACTTCTCCATGCCGGAGTTCAGGCGTGCCGTAATTTCGACATGGTGAAGATCATCGGTAAGCACCGCACTCTCCACCACCCCAACGTCTACGCTGCGGCTTTTGATGGTTGTTTTACCGGCTTCAATGCCTTCGGCATTTTCAGTAATCAGCGTCACTTCCGGGCCTTGATGGCTAAAGTGATAAAAAAGAATCCATCCGCCGATTAACAGCGTAACGATGGGTACAATCCACACCGGTGACCAGCGTTTAATCTGGTCGACCTTAGCAGTCTCGTGATGGTTGTCCGTCAAGACGCGGCTCCTTACGTTCAGTTTCCCGTTGTCGATCCCACAGCAGGCGCGGATCAAAGGTCATTGCTGCAAACATGGTAAGAATCACCACCATGGCAAACAGTAACGCGCCCGGCGCAGGATACACACTCATCAACCTTCCCATCCGCACCAATGCGGAGAGAACGGCGATTACAAACACATCAATCATTGACCAGCGGCCAACGAATTCAACCACCTCATAAACCACGTGCATCTTTTCATCATCGCGCCCACCGCGTCCGCTGCCGTGCCAGCACAGCCAGGCAATCGCCAGCATTTTCAGCGATGGCACCATAATACTGGCGATGAAAATCACCAAAGCCACCGGCCATGATCCGTCGCTCCACAGCAAAATCACCCCGGCCATAATGTTCGAAGGATATTGCGAACCGAGCGTTTCGGTCACCATGATCGGCATGATATTGGAGGGAATGTAAAGCATCACCGAGGTGATCAACAGCGCCAGCGTCCATTGCAAACTGTGCTTGCGGCGTGCATGCGCTTTTACCCCACAACGTGGGCAAGCAAGTTGGGCAGCCGGCAGAATGGCAGTACAGCAAGGACAGCTGCGCAAACCTTGCTTAAGGCCGCTGATTCCAGCCTGCGGAACCTTAGGCAACGGCGGCATCGCATCAATGCGTTGCCATACCCAGCGACGATCGACACACTGAAACGCGCGCAAATGCAGCACGCAAAACAGACACCACGGCCAGAAACTGCTGCCGAGACCAATCTCACCGTAAGCCATCAGCTTCACGAAACTGACCAGCACGCCCGCCATAAAAATTTCGGCCATGCCCCAGCTACGCAGCTGAAATAGAATGCGCGCTAAACCCAACCGCAGGTTATGCGGCATGCGGACGTTGTTGACCAGCAGGATAATGGTGATCATGCAGAAGGCGGGGATGCCTTGCACAAACAGCAGAAACAGGGTCGCGAGGCTACGATAGTCTTCGCGATCCATCACTTGCGGGATTTCGAGCAGCGATATCTGGCTGCTCAAACCCGCGACGTGCATATTGATGAAAGGAAACAGATTGGCCAGCACCAGCATAAATAACGCCGAAATGGCGTAGCCGGTCGGACGTCGACGCGGCTCCTGCCAGTTGGCCAGCAGCGTGGTGTGACAACGCGGGCAACGCGCACGGCTGCCGACCGGGACAGCGGGCAGCTTTACTGTTAAATCACACTGTGGACAAAGACTCCACTGATGCGCCTGATCCGCTGCACACATGCTGACTCCTTCCGATTACGCGCCGTTTTTCAGCGCTTCCAGCTCTTCCCAACGTTCAAACGCCACTTCCAGCTCCTGTTCGGTCTGCGCTAACGCATCCAATACCGGCTGGGTTTCATCATGTGGCTGACTGAAGAAGTCCGGATGGCTCATTTTGGCCTGTAATTCACCGATACGTGTTTCCAGTTGTTCCAGCTTTTGCGGCAGCTGTTCCAGTTCACGTGCCAGGTTATAGCTTAGCTTGCTGGCGGGACGTTTGGTGGCTTCACTTTTCTCTGCGGTTTTCACCGGTGCAGCGGATTTCGCCTGAGAGGCTTTACCTTGTTTATAAGCCGCACGCTGCTGCTGTGCATCGTGATAGCCGCCGACAAAGGTGCCGATCTCGCCGTTGCCTTCAAAAATCCAGCACTCCGTCACGGTGTTGTCAACGAATTGACGATCGTGGCTCACCAGCATCACGGTACCCTGATAACCATCCACCAGCTCTTCCAGCAGCTCCAACGTTTCGACGTCGAGGTCGTTGGTCGGTTCATCAAGGATCAGCAGGTTGCTTGGCTTAAGGAACAGACGCGCCAGCAGCAGGCGGTTACGCTCACCGCCGGACAGCGCACGCACCGGCGTCATGGCACGTTTCGGGTGGAACAGGAAGTCCTGCAGATAGCCGAGCACGTGGCGCGGCTTACCGTTTACCATCACTTCCTGCTTACCTTCGGCGAGGTTATCCATCACGGTACGATCCGGATCCAACTCAGCGCGATGCTGATCGAAGTAAGCAATTTCCAGCTTGGTGCCACAATGTACGCGGCCGCTATCAGCTTTTAGCTGGTCCAGCATCAAACGCAGCAAGGTCGTTTTACCGCAACCGTTCGGGCCAATCAGGGCGATTTTGTCGCCGCGCTGCACCTGAGTTGAGAAGTCTTTCACCAGGGTTTTGCCACCCACGCTGTAATTGACATCTTCCATCTCAAACACAATTTTGCCCGAGCGTGCCGCTTCGCCGACCTGCATGTTGGCCTTACCCATCACTTCGCGACGCGCAGAACGTTCGTTACGCAGCGCTTTCAGAGCACGTACGCGGCCTTCGTTACGCGTACGGCGCGCTTTGATGCCTTGACGAATCCACACTTCTTCCTGTGCCAGCTTGCGGTCGAATTCTGCGTTCTGCATCTCTTCCACGCGCAACGCTTCTTCTTTGCCGGTCAGGAACAGATCGTAATTGCCCGGCCAGGAAACCAGCTTGCCGCGGTCGAGATCGACAATGCGCGTCGCCATGTTGCGGATAAACGAACGGTCATGCGAAATGAAGACAATGCTGCCGCTAAAGGTCTTGAGGAAAGTTTCCAGCCAGTCGATGGTTTCGATATCGAGGTGGTTAGTCGGTTCGTCAAGCATCAGCACACGCGGGTTGCTCACCAACGCGCGTCCCAATGCCGCTTTACGCAGCCAGCCGCCGGAGAGTGAAGACAACTCCGTATCGGCATCGAGGCCAATCTGCAGCAGCACATCATTGATGCGGCTATCCAGTTGCCATAGGTTCTGGTGATCCAGAATGGTCTGCAGACGACCCATCTCGTTCAGGTTCTTCTCGCTCGGATCTTCCATCACCAGATGGGAAATAGCGTGATAAGCCTTGAGATGTTCAGCCTGCTCGGCTACGCCTTCGGCAATGAAGTCGTAGACAGAACCGGTGATGTTGCGTGGCGGATCCTGTTGCAGACGCGCTACCACCAAATCCTGCTCATAAATGATGCGGCCGTCATCCAGCGGTTGTTCACCGTTGATGATTTTCATCAGCGTCGATTTACCGGCGCCGTTACGGCCAACCAGACAGACGCGTTCGCCCTCTTCGATATGCAGTTCGGTGTTATCCAACAGCGGCGCATCGCTGAATGAGAGGTAAGCGCCATGGATACTGATCAGTGACATAAAACTTATTCCTTACCGGCGTGGCTAACCAGCCAGCAGTTGTGAATTTGACGGTTGCGCGCGAAATCCTGCGACAGCGTTTTTTGGGTAATTTCCTGCGCCTGCAGACCAAGACGAGCTAAACCGTCGAGGTCCATTTTGAAGCCGCGCTTATTATTGGAGAACATAATGGTGCCACCGCGACGCAGCAGACGTTTTAGGTTCTGCATTAGCATCATGTGATCGCGCTGCACGTCGAAATCGTCTTCCATACGCTTAGAGTTAGAGAACGTCGGCGGATCGATAAAGATCAAATCGAACTGTTCGTCACTCTCGCGCAGCCAGCTCAAACAGTCCGCGTGCATCAGGCGGTGCTGACGTCCGGTCAACCCGTTTAGACGCAGGTTGCGCTCAGCCCACTCCAGATAGGTGCGCGACATATCCACGGTGGTGGTGGTTTTCGCTCCGCCCAGACCGGCGTGCACGCTGGCGGTGCCGGTGTAAGCAAACAGATTAAGGAAATCTTTACCTGCGCTCATTTTGCCGAGCATTTGACGCGCAATACGGTGATCGAGGAACAGGCCAGTATCCAGATAATCGGTGAGATTCACCAGTAGGCGGGCATCAAATTCCTGCACTTCAAAGAAATCGCCCTTCTCGCCCAGCTTTTGATACTGACTTTTGCCTTTCTGACGTTCACGCGTTTTCATCACCAGACGGTTTGCCGGGATCTCCAGCACGCTCAGCGTGGCGCTGATCACATCAAACAGACGCTGACGCGCTTTGTTGGCGTCCACGGTTTTCGGGGGCGCGTATTCCTGGATCACCACCCAATCAGCGTAGCGATCAACTGCCACGTTGTATTCAGGTAGGTCGGCATCGTACAGACGATAGCAGTCGATATTTGACTGACGCGCCCACTTATCCAGCTTCTTAAGATTCTTACGCAGACGGTTAGCAAAATCTTCGGCAATCTGCGCGCCGCCTTCGGCGCTGGTCGTGGCCAGCTGGTAGTTTTTCTGCACGCACTCCAGCGGCCCGTTTTTGGCTTTAAACTGGCGATCGGCACGCAGTTGCAGACAGCTTAATAGCTCTGGCGATGCGCTGAACAGTGACAGATTCCAGCCGCCAAAATTCTGCTTCATGATACGACCGAGCTGGCTGTGCAGCGCAATCAGTGCCGGCTCACTTTCCAAACGCTCACCGTACGGCGGGTTGCTCAATACCGTGCCGGTAATCTCTTGCCCAGCCAGCGGATTTTTCAGCTTGATGACATCCTGCTGCGCAAAAGTGAACAGCTCGAACACGCCTGCACGACGGGCGTTCGCGCGCGCAGATTCCAGCACGCGGCTGTCGTTATCATAGCCAAAGAAACGGGCGGTCGCCGCGGCGGTACCGACGCGTGCGCGCTCCTTCGCTTGCGCGTGTACTTCCTGCCAAACCGCCTGGTTGTGTTTCTTCCAGCGATTAAAGCCCCAATGGGTTCGCAGCAGGCCAGGTGCGCGATCGCAGGCGATCAACGCCGCTTCCAGCAGCAGCGTACCGGAACCACACATGGGATCAACCAGTGGCGTGCTGCTCTGCCAGCCGGAACGCATCACAATCGCCGCGGCCAAGGTCTCTTTCAGCGGCGCAGCGCCAGTTTGCTGGCGATAGCCGCGCTGATGCAGAGAATCACCGCTCAGATCCAGGGCGATGCTGACGCGATCTTTATTTAGCCACGCGTTAATACGGATACCCGGCTGCTCACGATCGACGTTCGGACGCTCCAGGTTCTGGCGGGTGAAGCTGTCGACGATGGCGTCTTTAATACGCAATGCACCGAACTGGCTATTGCGAATCACTTCGTTAGTGCCGCTAAAGTGGATGGCAAAACTGGTGTTGCTATCGAACATCTCGGTCCAGGGAATGCTTTGCGCGCCCACGTAAAGATCGAGATCGCTCCAGACGCCAAATTCTCCCAGCGGCAGCAAAATGCGTGAAGCCAGACGGCTCCACAGCAGGCTTTGGTACATTACATGGTCGTCGGCCTGAAAGTGGACGCCGCCCTGCACCACCTGCAAATCCTGCGCACCCAGCGCGTCTAGCTCACTTTTCAACAGCTCTTCGAGCCCACGCGCCGTACTGGCAAACAGAGAATTCATATCGTCACTTTTTACTCTTGCTTAAATTGCTGCGCATTATAGCGAATCAGCGTGCTATGTCATAAAGTTAGCTTCTTTTTGACAAATACCTTTATCGGGAACGCCATGATCACGTTATCTCGCCTTTTTATCCATCCGGTTAAATCGATGCGCGGCCTGCAGCTGTCGCATGCGCAGGTGCTGGAGAGCGGTCTGGGTTTTGATCGCATCTTTATGGTGACCGAGCTGGACGGCACCTTTATTACGGCGCGTCAGTATCCGGAGATGGTGCGCTTTACGCCGGCGCTGCTGCCGGACGGCCTGTTTTTGCAGGCGCCCGATGGAACACAAGCGCTGATCCGCTTTGCCGACTTCACCACCGAGCAGGCGCCAACCGAAGTATGGGGCAACCATTTTACCGCGCGTATCGCTCCCGAAGAGATCAACAGCTGGCTGAGCGCATTCTTCCCGCGTCCGGTACAACTGCGCTGGACCGGCGTGGAACCCACGCGTCGCGTAAAGCGCTTTGATCACGTGCCGCTGAGTTTTGCCGATGGTTTTCCGTTCCTGCTGGTGAATATGGCCTCGTTGCAGGATCTGCAGCAGCGTTGCCCGGCCAGCGTGCGCGTCGAGCAGTTTCGCCCCAATCTGGTGGTGAGCGGCGCAGCCGCGTGGGAAGAGGACAGCTGGAAACGTCTGCAGATTGGCGAAATCGTTTTGGAGATGCCGAAGCCGTGCAGTCGCTGCGTGTTTACTACCGTGGGCACCGAAAGCGGCCGTAAACATCCTGAGGGCGAGCCGCTCACCACCTTACAGCGTTTTCGCAGTGCGCAGGATGGCAGCGGTGATATCGATTTCGGCCTGAATTTGATCGCGCTGAATAGCGGTATTATTCGCGTCGGCGATGCGGTGACCATTATAGAGAAGCAAACGCCGCGCGCGTATGGTGCCGGTGCGGTCGTTGAAACCCTCGCACCGACCACCGGCAGCCACAGCGAAGTGACCATTGATTATCAGGGCACCGCCTTTAGCGGCGACAATCAGCAAGTGTTGCTGGAGCAGTTGGAGATGCAGGGATTTCGCATTCCCTACTCGTGTCGTGCCGGCATTTGCGGCAGTTGCAAAGTAAAGCTGGTTGCGGGCGAAGTGAAGGCATTAAAGAAAAGCGCGGTGCGCGCAGATGGCACTATCCTGAGCTGCAGCTGTATTCCCGCAGGCGATATCGAACTGGCCTAAGCCGATTATACCGCCCGCGCAAAGTGGGCGGTTTGCTCCTGCTGCTGCGGACGTAAACGATCGTTCATGATCTTAATCGCATCACCCAACTGCATACCTTTACCTGCCACGGTTAACGCGTTTTGCGCGACTAAGCACAGCGCCGCATTCTCACCGCTTTCAACCACAAACAGCTGTGCTTGTTCACCGCTATCGGCCAGCGTCACGGCAACCATCTCACCCGCGGCTGGCTGCCAGCTGTGCGCATGATTGGTGAAATGCCAGCTCTTAGGCATTAACGGTTTTAGAAAACGGCTCGCGACTAACGCGTTTAAAACTAATTCAGCGCGCTGATCGCCTTTTAATCCACTTTGGCGGCAGCGCTCCTCAAAAGTAAAATAGAGCGCGGCGTCATCAACGCAAAAACCGCTGACATTAAAGGCATCGGGCGTGAGCATTTTACGCGAGAAGCGCGAGCGAAATAACATACCATCCGCTAAATCCAGCATCATGCGGTCATGCTCGGCGTCGAAATACCAACGCCAGTTGTCATCAGGTTTGATTTTCATGATCTGCCCTGTGGTTTATCGCTGCGCTAAATGGCGCTTAATTAAAAAAATAAATCTGAGAAAAGGCTGAAAATGCACCAGCAGGACAAAATATAAACGAGCCGAAGGGATAAATAAACCCCTCGGCGCAGTAAAGTGGGAAATGTCTTAGAGGTGAGTCACGATATCTTTAATTAAACCCGGGCCTTTATAAATAAATCCGGAGTATATCTGCACTAATGTTGCACCCGCGGCGATTTTTTCACGCGCAGATACCAGCGAATCAATGCCACCTACGCCAATAATAGGTAAGCGTCCCTGAAGCTCTTGCGCCAGGCGGCGAATCACTTCGGTGCTGCGCGACTGCACCGGACGGCCACTTAATCCGCCCGCCTCGTCGGCATATTTAAGGCCGGTTACCAGCGAACGATCGAGCGTGGTATTCGTCGCAATCACTCCGTCAATTTCATGGCGCACCAAACTGTTCGCCACCTGAATCAATTCTTCTTCTGAAAGATCCGGTGCGATCTTAACCGCCACTGGCACATATTTAAGGTGCCGTTCTTGCAGCTCTTTTTGCTTTAATTTGATGGCGGAAAGAAGATCGTCCAGCGCTTCGCCATATTGCAGCGTGCGTAATCCTGGCGTGTTCGGCGAGGAGATATTGATGGCAATATAACCGGCGTGGGCATACACCTTTTCCATGCAGATGAGATAATCGTCTTTGCCTTTTTCGACCGGCGTATCTTTATTTTTACCAATATTGATACCGAGAATACCTTTAAAGCGCGACTTTTTAACGTTCGCAATCAGGTGATCAACACCGTGATTATTAAAGCCCATGCGGTTAATAATCCCTTCCGCCGCCACCAGACGGAACATGCGCGGTTTGTCGTTGCCCGGCTGGGCAAGTGGCGTCACAGTTCCGACTTCAACAAAACCAAAGCCCATTGCACCGAAGGCGTCAATGCACTCCGCATTTTTATCGAGACCGGCGGCTAAACCGAGTGCGTTCGGGAACGTCAATCCCATACAGGTAACCGGACGTGAAGGCAGCGACTGGCGAATCAGCCCTTCCAGCGGCGTACCGCTGATAAAACGCAGTTGTTGAAAGGTGAGTTCGTGCGCACGCTCAGGATCAAGCTTAAACAGCGCCGGCCGGACGATAGGATATAACATGCACTCTCCTCAAAGACGGATATCAGGGAAGTCGGGGTGCACGGGAATTTGTGCGCCAGAATGGTAAGGTGCTCTGGCGCAAAAGTAAATTGTTCTACTGCATCACAAATTGATCGGTATCAGCGCCGGGCAGAATAGCGTCCAAGCTGCTCGCGACACACCTGCAGCCCACTGTAAATCGTTGGGCAGTACCACATCAGTTTTAGACGCGCGCTGTGCTGCAACACTTTGCGCACCAGCTGATTCACCTGCGGCTGCCAATCTGTGGGAATCACCATATGATTTTTGCGAATTTGCGCTAAACAGCTTTGCATCACCGTTTGGTAATAGCTATCCAGCAGCGTTGCATCGACCGCCAGTTGATGATCGCGTAAGAACTGCTCGCTACTGGCGCGCGCAATAAAGTAGTTTTTCACATAGGAAAAATCGCGGGTGCTCTGCGACAGCGATGTCAGCATAAAGCGTTTGTAGTAGTAGCTTTGGCTGGTGCAGTAGATGTTGCGCGCCTGCAGATAGAGCGCAAACATGTATGGTGCATCTTCATGGTTTTGGATCGGCAGAAACTGCAGCGCCAGCTGATCAATTAACCGGCGGGAAATAATGCTGCTCCACACCACGCGATGTGCCGATTGATGCTGCATCAAGGTACGCAAGCTGGTGCTGCCGCCGGGCAACAGCCCGCTAACATGACGCTGATGAATGGTTTGATAGTGCCGCTGTGGCGCAGGCAGATCAAAGAACATCTTCGCGCCGAAACAGAACAGATCGATATCGTCATGGCGCGCCTGTACGCGGCGGAAATCGGCGAACAGATCGGTGGAGACAAAATCGTCCGCATCCATAAAGTAAACGAAATCGCCGGTGGCGACAGACAGCCCTTTCATACGTGCCGCACTGACGCCACCGCGTTCGCCGCTGAGCAGCACCACCTGCGGGTGCTGCTCAGCAAATTCCGTTAACCAGGCAACGCTGTTATCACTGGAGCCATCGTCGATAACAATGATCTGTTCCGGCGGCGATGACTGACGTAGCAGTGAACTCATCGCCTCTGGCAGCCAGGGCGCGCAATTCCAGTTCGGAATGATGACCGAAACCGTAGGGATACGGTGAGATGACATCATGCTCATCCTCTTTCCTCAACGTTAAACAACGGAATTCTGAGGCGCTTCAACACCACGCTATGCAGTAAGCAGCACACGCCGAGATTGAAGGCACCAATCACCGCCAGCCACAGCAGGTTGATCCAGCGATTTTGATTCCACTCGATAGGCAACAAGGTACTCAGCCAGGCAATTGCCGCAGAAACCGCCCAAATCAGCATCACGTCGTGGGTTAACCAGGTGAAATGAATGCCTGGTGCGAAGCGGCGATGCACCAGCCACGCCCAACCCACCAGATAGAAGATGTTCTGGCCCAGCCACAGCCAACCTGTGCCCAACGCGCCATAGTGAATAGCGCACCAGATATTGAGCGGCACCAGCAGCACGGCAAAGCAGGTGAACCCTTTCATATGCAGCTTGAGATTGCCGTTGATGTACTGCAGGTGATAGAGCAAGCCACAGATTGCCTGAATACCGCTCCCCAACGCGTAGAGGCTGAGGACAAACGACATCTCATCAACAATCTGGCTCTTCTGCGTCCACGCCCACAGTAGCGGCCCGGCATAGCAGGCAATGGTAATGCTGAGCGGCGCCATGAAGATCGCTACCGCTTGCGTGGTGTAGCGATAGAGCTTCAGCGACTCCGCATCGCCCTCTTTACGCGTTTTCATGCCGGTCATGCGCGGCACAATGGCCTGCATAATCGGACTACTCAGCAGCAGGATCCCGGTAGCCGCGGTTGCTACCACGGTGAATGAACCGTATTCACTCAACGGCAGCGTCTTGGACAGGACCAAACGGTCGATTTGCGAAATAAAGGTCCACACCGCGCTGGAAAATGCCGCGCTGAGGGCAAAACGAATGAAGGGTTTGAGCACCTCTTTGAGATCGCCGCGCTTCTCTTTGCGCGCCGCTCGGGGGATCAGCTGGCAGGATTTATAAATGCAGCAGGCCGCCTCGGCAATCGACACCAGCAGTTGCCAGACAAAGAAGGCCAATACCGGATTAGAGAAGAACTGAATGACCAGCACCGCACCGAAGGTACGCAACGTGGTGATGATCAGGTTAACGCCGTTCAGCCATACCTGATGCTCAAAGCCGACAATCACACTGCGATAAGGACTGGTGCGCCAGCGGATTGCAGCAGTGATCACCATGATTGCCACCGCAATCACCACATCACCTGACGGAAGATGCTTTGCATCCAGCCAGTGGGTCGCTATCCATGGCGTTGCCAGCCAGCCCAACACCACCAGCACGATGGTCGAGAACAGGAAGAATTTGGTGAGGGTGGCAAACAGCGCAGGAAACCAGACAAATTCCGCCTGGTTAGCCCGGTAGCGCGCCGCTTCGCGCATTAAGGTCGTGGAAACACCGGCATCCAGTAATTGCAGCCAAGTTAATAAGATCGAAAAGAAGCCGACTAATCCATAGGCTTCCATTCCTAAGTGTTGAATATAAAGGGGTACAACCAAAATACCTGACAGCGTCAGATAGATCTGGCCAACGTAGTTGGCAATCGCGTTACGTTTTATAGACATAGGTGTTTTGGCATCTGGGGATTTATCTCAGTGGCCTTAAGCGTGACATAAAAGCATTCACGCGCACACCGGAGTTATTCTTAAAATTAAAGTCGGCGCTAAGCGCCCAGCCTTTTTCTCATTTTCATAATAGAGAAATAGATGTCAGGTTGTTTCAACATAAGTTTTTCCATTGCACCCTGCACTGGAAAATTATCTGCAAAGTAAGTCAACGCATGACGGATATTATCTGAGAATTTATCTGCGCTACTCAACTCCTGCTGGACTAATTGTAATAAGCCGCTGCGTAAATAACTTTCACGGTAGCGGTTTCGCTCCGGAATAAAGTGTGACAAACGTGTGAGTTTTTCATAATCAGTAATAAATTGCTGATAAGTGAAGGGCTGAGAGGCATTTACGTTCGCTGCAAGCGCCGTTTCACTGGCGTAGTCGAGCACCCATGCGGTTTGGGTATGGAGTAATCCCGCCAGCATCACATCCTGAATCCGGTTAAGTGGCGCACCGCTCCGGGCCAGGCCCGCGCGCAAGACCACAGCAAAGGCGCCTTGTTGCCACCAGCGCTGCTCATGGAGTTGCTGAAACAGCTGGGTAGACGAATGCAAGCCGGCAGCCAGCTCGCGCTTTGCCAGAGAGACAATGAAACAGTTTAGCTCAGGCCGTTGATCGCTGAGTTTCGCGACATCCTGTAGCAAACTGGCGGGCAAGGCACCGCGCTCTGCACTGAACAGCAGAAAATCATCGTCGGACGGCGTACTGTGCGGAAAGGTGGGCAACAGCGAAGAGGTAAAATGGGCTGACGCAGCATCAGCCTGTAACCAATAACACACCAACTCCTCTGCAATTTTACTGGATGGCGTGAGGCGATTAAACGTGACAGGCGCAGCCTGCTGCTCAGTAAATTCCTGAGCACGTGATGCTCTTTCCATATTCATCTCCCTGGGGAAAATTGGTTTGCCACAACGGCATTACACGCCACAAAAGGTGGCTGTTAATTAAATAAGCGCAGTATCGTTATTGAGTTCTAGCGGAAATTAGCTCAACCAATTATAAACAGGCTGAGAGATTTAATTCCATCGTCGACCTTTTACGTTGCGTTTATGAAGCTCATAATTGTTCAATATAACTTGAGTAAAAAGTAAATCGCCGGGCAAAAAGTAACAATAAGTTTTGCTACTAGAGATAAGAACCGTCTTGTAATTAATCTTTGTAGGCTTTTTCGCAACCACCCGCTTAAATAAAAACCATTCATTAATAGGAAATAGTAGGCTCCTCCTAAGCTAATTCCGATTCCAGATGGGTAGAATAAGATTGAATCGGCATTTTTCTTCTTGTGATTCAATGCCAGTGTCCGCTAGCGCGGTATCATGTTGCCATCTGTGCAAATCTGTATCCGCGTTAACGCCTCTATTAAACCCTTTCATCAATGTGTTTAACCATTAACCGAGATAAACACGCTGTGCTGATTAATATAACTACGCCCTTTTTCCCCGGCTTTTCGGATTAACCCTAAGCATGCTAACCGGCCTGTTTTCGTCTTCCTTTATATGTCTCTGGCTATCCCATTTTACGACTTAGGATTACCAGATAAATCATTTAAGCCTCGCCCCCCGCTCTGACAGTATTGAACACATCAGTTCTGAATATTAGATAATCAATAACTTTCAGTTATAAGGAGTGACTATGCGGGTTATTACGCTGGCGGGCAGCCCTCGCTTCCCTTCACGCTCTACTGCACTGCTCAGCCTGTGCCAGCACGCGCTGGAGGCACGCGGTGTTGACGTCATTCCATGGAATATTCACAACTTCCAGCCGGAAGATCTGCTTTATGCACGCTTCGATTCCCCCGCGTTAGCCGCTCTGAAAGCTGATTTGGCGCTGGCAGATGGATTAATCGTCGCCACTCCTATCTATAAAGCCTCGTTTTCCGGTGCGTTGAAAACCTTGCTTGATCTGCTGCCCGAGCGCGCACTGGAACACAAAGTGGTCCTGCCACTGGCGAGCGGCGGAAGTTCATCACACCTGCTGGCGGTCGATTATGCGCTGAAGCCGGTGCTCAACGCGCTGAAAGCGCAGGAAGTATTGCACGGCGTATTCGCCACTGACGGCCAGATTACCGATTACGATCGCCAGCCGCTGTTAGATCCGCTGCTGTCGCAACGCATTGATGAGGCGCTGGATACCTTCTGGCACGCGCTGCATCGTCGCCATCAACCCTACGCACAAGCGGTATAAAGGAAGCATGATGAAACGGATATTGACGGGCTTGCTGCTCCCCGCTGTAGCGGGACTGCTGGCTTTAAGCGTTACAGCCCAGGCCGCTGATGCACCGGAACAGCTACGCATTGGTTATCAAAAGGGTTCGGTCAGCATGGTGCTGGCGAAAAGCCATAAGCTGCTGGAGCAGCGCTTTCCACACACACAGATAAAGTGGGTGGAATTCCCGGCTGGGCCGCAAATGCTGGAAGCGCTCAACGTCGACAGTATTGATTTAGGTAGCACCGGCGATATCCCGCCACTGTTTGCCCAGGCTGCTGGCGCCGATCTGTTGTATGTCGGATCTGAACCACCAAAACCGCAGGCGGAAGTGATTCTGGTGCCGAAAGAGAGCCCGATTCACAGCGTAGCCGATCTGAAAGGCCATAAGGTGGCGTTCCAGAAAGGCTCCAGCTCGCACAATCTTCTGCTGCGCGCCCTGGAACAAGCCGGACTGAGTTTTAAAGACATTCAACCCACCTATTTAACCCCCGCCGATGCGCGCGCGGCTTTCCAGCAAGGTGACGTGGATGCCTGGGCGATTTGGGATCCTTACTACTCTGCCGCCCTGCTGCAGGGCAACGTGCGTGTGCTGGTCGATGGCAGCAAGCTCAATCAAACCGGCTCCTTTTATCTAGCCACGCGCAAATATACCGAGGCTAACGGCGCATTCGTGCAGCAGGTGCTAAACACCTTCAGCGATGCCGATGCATTAACCCACAGCCAGCGCGACCAGAGTATCGATCTGCTGGCGCAGGCGATGGGCTTACCGAAGCCGGTGATTGCCAGCTATCTCGACCATCGTCCACCGACCACCATTACGCCGGTCAGCGCCCATACCGCGCAGGCCCAACAGCAAACGGCCGATCTGTTTTATGCCAATCATCTGATGCCGGTAAAAGTGAATATCGCCGATCGCATCTGGCAGCCACAATCCGCCCAGCCTAAAGGAAATTAATCATGAGCGTATCCGTATTCTGGTTTCTCCCGACTCACGGCGATGGTCACTATCTCGGCACGGCGGAAGGGTCGCGCCCGGTTGATCACGGCTACCTGCAACAGATTGCGCAGGCGGCGGATCGCCTCGGTTTCGGCGGCGTGCTGATTCCCACTGGTCGCTCCTGTGAAGATGCCTGGCTGGTAGCGGCATCTTTAATTCCGGTCACGCAGCGCCTGCGCTTCCTGGTCGCGCTGCGTCCGGGCGTGATATCGCCAACTCAGGCTGCGCGTCAGGCGGCCACGCTCGATCGTCTGTCGAATGGTCGTGCGCTGTTTAATCTGGTTACGGGCGGCGATCCGGAAGAGCTCGCCGGCGATGGCGTGTTCCTTGATCACCGTGAACGCTATGAAGAGTCCGCTGAGTTTACCCGCGTCTGGCGTCGGGTCACCGAAGGCGAAACCGTCGATTACGATGGCAAGCACGTGAAAGTGCGCGGTGCGCGCCTGATGTTTAAACCGGTGCAGCAGCCGCGTCCACCGCTGTGGTTTGGGGGATCGTCGGATGCGGCCCAGGATCTGGCCGCCGAGCAGGTCGATGTTTATCTCACCTGGGGCGAACCGCCAGCCTTAGTAAAAGAGAAGATTGAGCAGGTGCGGACCAAAGCGGCGGCACAAGGTCGCACCGTTCGCTTCGGTATTCGTCTGCACGTCATTGTGCGTGAAACCAATGAAGAAGCGTGGCAGGCAGCAGATCGCCTGATTGCCCATCTCGACGATGCCACCATTGCCAAAGCGCAGGCGGCGTTTGCACGCACTGATTCGGTCGGTCAGCAACGTATGGCCGCGCTGCACGGTGGCCGCCGCGACAAGCTGGAGATCAGCCCGAATCTGTGGGCTGGCGTAGGTTTAGTACGTGGTGGCGCCGGCACCGCGCTGGTGGGCGATGGTCCAACCGTGGCGGCGCGCATGCAGGAGTACAGCGATCTCGGCATCGAGACCTTTATTCTCTCCGGTTATCCGCATCTGGAAGAGGCGTATCGCGTGGGTGAGCTGCTGTTCCCGCACCTCGAGCTGGCCATTCCGGACGTACCGCAACCACGCGTGGTGCAAGCGCATGGGGAAGCGGTAGCCAATGATTTCACGCCACAAAAAGTGTCGCAGAGCTAAAGGAGCAGATGATGGCAAACGTTAAAACCAGGTTGACGAATGCGGTACTGCCCTGGGTTTTGCCGGTGGTGCTGATTGCGGTGTGGCAACTGGCATCGCAGGTGGGCTGGCTGTCGACGCGCATTCTGCCGTCGCCGGAAAATATCCTCATCACCTTCTGGAAGCTGACGGTAAGCGGTGAACTGTGGCAGAACCTGGCGATCAGCAGCTGGCGCGCCGCTATCGGCTTCTCCATTGGCGGTTCGATTGGTTTGATTCTGGGTTTGATTACCGGCACTTCACGCGTGGGTGAACGCTTGCTGGATACCTCGGTGCAGATGCTGCGTAACGTACCGCATCTGGCGCTGATTCCGCTGGTGATTTTGTGGTTCGGTATTGACGAATCCGCCAAGATTTTCCTTGTGGCGCTGGGTACTCTGTTCCCGATTTATCTCAACACTTATCACGGTATTCGCAACATTGATCGTGGCCTGGTGGAGATGGCGCGCAGCTATGGTTTGTCCGGCTGGAGCTTATTCATTCAGGTGATTTTGCCGGGTGCGCTGCCGTCCATTATGGTCGGCGTGCGTTTTGCTCTCGGCCTGATGTGGCTGACCTTGATTGTCGCCGAGACCATTTCCGCTAACTCCGGCATTGGTTATCTGGCAATGAACGCCCGTGAATTCCTGCAAACCGATGTGGTGGTGGTGGCCATCATTCTCTATGCCCTGCTCGGCAAACTGGCTGACGTCGCGGCACAACTGCTGGAGCGCGTCTGGCTGCGCTGGCATCCGGCCTATCAATTGAAGGAGAACGCATGAGCAACGCAATCCTAAATCCGGCACGCCTGAATCGCGGTACACCGGTTGGCGTAAAGGGCGTCAGCAAGCAATATGGCGATCGCACCATCCTGAACAATATTGATCTGCACATTCCGTCCGGACAGTTTGTTGCAGTTGTTGGCCGCAGCGGCTGTGGCAAAAGTACCCTGTTGCGCCTGTTAGCTGGCCTGGAATCCACCACGCGCGGTGCCTTACTGGCCGGAAATGCGCCGTTATCGCAAGCACGTGAAGACACGCGGCTGATGTTCCAGGATTCACGCCTGCTGCCGTGGAAAAAGGTGATTGATAACGTTGGACTGGGACTGAAAGGCCGCGAATGGCGAGCTTCCGCACTGGAAGCGCTGGATGCCGTTGGTTTGGCCGACCGCGCCAATGAGTGGCCCGCAGCCTTGTCCGGCGGGCAGAAACAGCGCGTGGCGCTGGCGCGTGCGCTGATTCACCGTCCCGGTTTGCTGCTGCTCGACGAACCGCTGGGTGCGCTGGATGCATTAACGCGTATTGAAATGCAGGGATTGATTGAGTCGCTATGGCAGCAGCATAACTTCACCGTGCTGCTGGTGACGCACGATGTTAGCGAAGCGGTGGCGATCGCCGATCGCGTGCTGCTGATTGAGGAGGGACAAATTGGGCTGGATTTGCTGGTCGATTTGCCGCGTCCGCGCCGTCGCGGATCTGCGCGTCTGGCGGAACTGGAGGCTGAAGTGCTGGATCGCGTGATGAAGCGAGGTTCATCGGAGCAGCCGCTGAAGTTTGCACAGCAGAGTTAAAAAAGGTGCGCATAAATGCGCACCCTGTGAAATCCGCGTAGGGTCGCCATTTATGGCGACCACTATGATTACGCGTTCAATGCTTTAGTGATCTTCTCGTACAGATCGCCAGACAGCTTATCCAACCCTTTCAACGTCTCCAGCGCCTTGCGCATCAACGCCTGACGGTCGGCATCGTAACGTTTCAGACGAATCAACGGCTCGATCATCCGCGCGGCCACCTGCGGGTTACGCGTATTGAGATCGGTCAACATCTCCACCAGGAACTGATAGCCGCTGCCATCTTTGGCGTGGAATGCCGCCGGATTAGCAGAAGCAAATGCCCCAATCAGCGAACGAATACGGTTCGGGTTGCCCATGGTGAATGATCGGTGATGCAGCAGTTCGCGCACCTTGCTCAGCACATCCGCCGCCGGGCTGGTGGCTTGCAGCACAAACCATTTATCCATCACCAAACCATCCTGATGCCAGCGCTCGTCGTATGCGGCTAACAAGGTATCGCGGCACGGCAGATTCGCCGCTACGGCCGCGGCCAGTGCCGCTAACGCGTCGGTCATGTTGTTCGCCTGCTGATATTGCGCCTGCACCAGCTTGTCTGCTTGTATCGCATCGGCAAACGCCAGATAGCCAAGGCAGACGTTTTTCAGCGTGCGCTTGCCAATTTCTGCATGCTCAATTTTGTATTCGTTGCTTTGGTTGGCCAGATAGAGGGCAAAGAATTCATCACTCAACTCTTTAGCCAGCGTACGTACCAGCGCATCGCGCACCGCCGAGATCGCCAGCGGATCGATGACATCAAACAGTTCCGCAATTTCATTCTCAGAGGGCAGCGACAGAATCAACGCTTTCAGCGCCGGATCGCCCTGCTCATCCAGCAGCACCGCGCGGAATGCATCGGCGACATGCAGCGGCAGCGACAGCGGCTGCCCCTGCTGATGGCGCGCCACATTCAGACGAATGTAAGTGGCCAGCAGACTCTGTGCCGCATCCCAGCGAGCGAAATCGTTGCGCGCGTGGCGCATCAGGAAGGTGAGCTGCGCATCGCTCCATTTATAGTCGAGCTTCACCGGCGCGGAGAATTCACGCAGCAGTGAGGGCACCGGCTGGAAATAGACTTTGTCGAAAATAAAAGTCTGGAACTCTTCGGTGACGTTCAGCACGTGATGCACCGGATGTCCGTTGTGCTGCAGCGGGATCACGTTGCCTTCGTTATCGTACAGTTCGATATCCAGCGGAATGTGTAGCGGCAGTTTCTCTTTCTGCTCGGCGGTGGCCGGCGTACGCTGGGTGACATGCAGCGTGTACTGCTCAAGCTCAGGATTGTAGTCATCGCGCACCGTCAGGATTGGCGTGCCCGCCTGGCTGTACCAGCGGCGGAACTGAGAAAGATCAACGTTGGAGGCATCTTCCATCGCCTGCACAAAATCATCACAGGTGGCGGCGCTGCCATCGTGGCGCTCGAAATAGAGCTGCATGCCCTTCTGGAAATTCTCTTCGCCGAGCAAGGTGTGCATCATGCGGATCACTTCCGAACCTTTCTCGTATACCGTCAAGGTGTAGAAGTTGTTCATCTCGATCACCTGATCCGGACGGATCGGATGCGCCATGGGGCTGGCGTCTTCGGCAAACTGCGCACCACGCATCACGCGCACATTATCAATGCGGTTGACCGCACGTGAACCGAGGTCTGAACTGAACTCCTGATCGCGGAACACCGTCAGGCCCTCTTTCAGGCTGAGCTGGAACCAGTCGCGGCAGGTGACGCGGTTACCCGTCCAGTTGTGGAAATACTCATGTCCAATAACCGCTTCAATGCCGAGATAATCTTTGTCGGTGGCCGTTTCGGCTTTCGCCAGCACATATTTGGAGTTGAAGACGTTGAGACCTTTGTTCTCCATCGCGCCCATATTGAAGAAGTCCACCGCAACGATCATAAAGATGTCGAGGTCATACTCGAGGTTGAAGCGCTCTTCATCCCACTTCATGCTGGCTTTCAGCGAGGTCATCGCCCAATCGGCGCGATCCAGATTGCCGCGGTCGACAAAGATCTCCAGCGCCACATCGCGGCCTGAGCGGGTGGTGAAACTGTCACGTAGCACGTCGAAATCACCGGCCACCAGCGCAAACAGGTAACAGGGTTTCGGGAAGGGATCTTGCCACTTCACCCAATGACGGCCATCTTCATGGCGCCCGCTCTCCAGCTTGTTGCCGTTCGAGAGTAAATAAGGATAGCGTGCGGCATCGGCAATAATGGTGGTGGTAAAGCGCGCCAGCACATCCGGGCGGTCGAGATACCAAGTGATGTGGCGGAAACCTTCGGCTTCACATTGGGTACAAAGCGCTTCGCCAGATTGATATAACCCTTCCAGCGCGGTGTTTTTATCCGGATGGATGTCATTAATGATGGTCAGGGTAAAGTTGTCCGGCAGCTGGCTAATGAACAACGCGCCCTCTTCTTCGCGGTAGTGCGACCATGGATTGCCATCCACCGCCAGCGACACCAGCGTGAGGTCTTCACCATCAAGGCGCAGCTCCGCATCCGCAGCACCCAGTCGCTTGACCTGACTGACCGCCGTAACGCGCGTCGAGGCGGCATCCAGATCAAACGTCAGGTCGATGTCGGTAATGGTGTAATCCGGCGCACGGTAATCGTGGCGATATTTAATTTGCGGCTGTTGCGTCATAAGTCCTTCTCGCATCTTTTAATCGTTAATATGTTGCCCCGTCAAAGTCTAAGCGGGTTGTGCCTTCGTTGCCACGCACAATGCGTGCCTTCGTTGAAAAGGCTACAATTCATTAACAATGGCACAAATGACCCTCGACCTGCCACCCGCAATTATGGTGTGATCGCGGTCATTACTGTTTTATACTCCTGCGTCTTTATGACTTTGTTGAACACCGGGCTCTGCTCCGCGGAAGAGGATGCTGAAACGCACCATGACTGGACATGCTTCCCCGATTTTGACCACGCTGCTTGATACCGATGCGTACAAGCTTCATATGCAGCAGGCCGTCTATCATCGCTATTATGATGTCCCGGTTACGGCGGAATTTCGCTGCCGTGGCGATGAACTGCTGGGTATTTATGCGGACGAGATCCGCGCACAAATTGAAACCCTGCAAACGCTCGCCCTTAGTGACGATGAGTATCACTACCTTAGCGGGCTACCCTTCTTTCAAACCGATTACCTCAACTGGCTGCGCCAGTTCCGCCTCGATCCTTCACAGGTAAATGTCCGCAACGACAATGGCCATCTGACGATTCAGATTCATGGTCCGTGGCGTGAAGTGATTCTGTGGGAAGTGCCGTTGCTGGCGTTGATCAGTGAAGTCGTGCATCGTCATCGCACGCCGCAGATGGGTGTGGACCAGGCGGTAGCGCACTTGCATGACAAGCTGGTGGCGTTCCGTCAGCAGGTGGGTGATTTGGATATGTCGCGCTTCCAACTGATGGATTTCGGCACGCGTCGCCGCTACTCCAAAGCGGTGCAGGAAGCGATTGTCGGTACGCTAAAAGCCGAATTCCCGTGGCTGGTTGGCACCAGTAACTACGATTTGGCGCGCCGCCTGCAGCTTAATCCGGTGGGTACTCAGGCGCATGAATGGTTCCAGGCGCATCAGCAGATTAGCCCGGTGCTGGCGAATAGCCAACGCGCTGCGCTGCAATCGTGGCTGGATGAGTATGATGATCAGTTAGGCATCGCACTCACTGACTGCATCACGATGGACGCCTTCTTGCGCGACTTTGGGCCAGGCTTCGCCCATCGTTATCAGGGTTTGCGTCACGATTCCGGCGATCCGGTGGAATGGGGCGAGAAAGCCATTGCGCACTATCAGCGTCTGGATATCGACCCGAAAAGCAAAACGCTGGTGTTCTCAGATAACCTCAATCTGGACAAAGCGCTGGCGCTCTATCGTCATTTTGGTCAACGCGCCAACGTGGTATTCGGCATCGGTACACGTTTGTCCTGCGATATTCCCGGCGTTACGCCACTGAATATCGTGATCAAACTGGTGAGCTGCAATGGCAAACCGGTGGCAAAACTCTCTGATAGCCCTGGCAAAACCATATGCCAGGATAAAGCCTTCGTGCGTGCCTTGCGCAAAGCCTTCGATCTGCCGCTGGTCAAAAGAGCCAGCTGATTCCTATTACAGGGTGCTTGCACCCTGCTTCTCGTCAACAAATCTCCCTTTCACCTGCCAATTTTGCTTGTTTCCTGTTGGCTCGCAAGTAACATAGCAAAACCCCGAAAAAGGGCTTTTATCCACTATATATATAGAGAGAACTTTATGAGCGTTGTGCCTGTAGCGGATGTACTGCACGGCCGTGTCGCGGTTGACAGTGAAGTCACCGTACGTGGTTGGGTGCGTACCCGAAGAGATTCCAAAGCTGGTCTTTCCTTTATCGCCGTTTACGACGGTTCCTGCTTTAATCCCGTTCAGGCCGTCGTCAATAATTCTCTGAATAATTATCAGGATGAAGTGCTGCGTCTGACCACCGGCTGTTCCGTGATCATTACCGGCAAAGTGGTGGAATCACCGGGCGAAGGCCAGGCATTTGAGCTGCAGGCGACCCAGGTTGAAGTCACCGGCTGGGTTGACGATCCAGATACCTATCCCATGGCGGCAAAACGTCACAGCATCGAATACCTGCGCGAAGTGGCGCATTTGCGTCCGCGTACCAACCTGGTTGGCGCCGTGGCACGCGTACGTCATACGCTGGCGCAGGCGCTGCATCGCTTCTTCCACGAAAACGGGTATTTCTGGGTCTCCACTCCGCTGATCACCGCTTCGGATACGGAAGGTGCTGGCGAGATGTTCCGCGTGTCGACGCTCGACATGGAAAACCTGCCGCTCGATCCGCAGGGCAAAATCGATTTCGATAAAGATTTCTTCGGCAAAGAAGCGTTCCTGACCGTATCTGGTCAGCTCAATGCCGAAACCTATGCCTGTGCGCTCTCTAAGGTGTATACCTTTGGCCCAACCTTCCGTGCTGAAAACTCCAACACCAGCCGCCATCTGGCGGAATTCTGGATGCTTGAGCCAGAAGTGGCTTTCGCAACGCTGGATGATGCCGCAGCCCTGGCTGAAGCCATGCTGAAATACGTGTTCCAGGCGGTGTTGAATGAGCGCGCGGATGACATGGCTTTCTTTGCGGAGCGCGTTGACAAAGATGCGGTTGCCCGCTTGGAACGTTTTGTTCAGACCGATTTTGCGCAGGTGGATTACACCGATGCAGTAGAGATCCTGCTGAAAAGCGGCCAAACCTTCGAGAACCCCGTGTCCTGGGGCGTGGATCTCTCATCTGAACACGAGCGTTACCTTGCCGAGCAGCACTTTAAAGCACCGGTAGTAGTGAAAAACTATCCGAAAGACATCAAAGCTTTCTATATGCGTATGAACGACGATGGCAAAACCGTGGCAGCGATGGATGTCCTCGCGCCGGGTATCGGTGAAATCATCGGTGGTTCGCAGCGTGAAGAGCGTCTGGATGTACTGGATGCGCGTCTGGCAGAAATGGGCCTGAATAAAGAAGATTATTGGTGGTATCGTGACCTGCGTCGTTACGGCACCGTCCCACATGCAGGCTTCGGATTAGGTTTCGAACGATTAATCGCCTATGTCACCGGCGTACAAAATGTAAGGGATGTTATCCCCTTCCCACGTACCCCACGCAATGCGAATTTCTAAAATTAGCGATTAATTATAAGTAATTCATATATATAAAGAGGTCGGCCTAGCCGGCCTTTTTTTATTTTTGTAAATTTAGAGTTCTCTCACAAAGTTCCCGATATTTTACAAATTGTAATACAATTTTTCCTTTTGATACTCAATTGCGAGATTTGAATCATCTTCGGGCTAGAATTAGCAACCCCGTGATGGAAAGATGCGTGCAGACACAGGAGACATCAAACTTCTTTCAAGGTTCTGTAAAGATTTCTTGGCAGCAGTGGCAGATGTCCAAATAACTCCAATGAGGGTAATAAAAAATGATGAAGCGCAACATTCTTGCAGTGGTTATCCCAGCTCTGTTAGCTGCAGGCGCAGCAAACGCAGCAGAAATTTATAACAAAGACGGCAACAAACTGGACCTGTACGGTAAAGTTGATGCACGTCACACTTTCTCTGATGACGCTGGTAATGATGGCGATGCAACGTATGTTCGCTTCGGCTTCAAGGGTGAAACTCAGATTACCGACCAGCTGACCGGTTATGGTCAGTGGGAATACAACGTTCAGGCTAACAACACTGAAGGCGCTGATGCGCAAGACGGCAACAAAACCCGTCTGGGCTTCGCCGGTCTGAAATTTGGTGATGCAGGTTCATTCGACTACGGTCGTAACTACGGCGTTATCTATGACGCAATGTCTTACACTGACCAACTGCCAGTGTTCGGTGATGATACCCTGTATCAAGACAACGACAACTTCATGATTGGTCGTTCAAGCGGTCTGGCTACTTACCGTAACAGCAACTTCTTCGGTCTGGTTGAAGGCCTGAGCTTCGCAGCACAGTACCAGGGCAAAAACGAAGGTTCTCGTGACCCACTGGCACAGAACGGCGACGGCTGGGGTACTTCTGTAGCGTATGACACCGGTATGGGCATCAGCGCTGTCGGTTCTTACTTCTCTTCTGACCGTACCAACGATCAAGTTGCAGATGGCAACGGCGACAAAGCTGACGCATACGGTTTCGGTCTGAAATATGACGCGAACAACGTATACCTGGCAGCATTCTACGGTGAATCACGTAACACCACTGCTTACGGTAGCACCGCTCGTCAGGTTGCTAACAAAACTCAGAACTTTGAAGTGGTTGCACAGTACCAGTTCGACTTCGGTCTGCGCCCATCTATCGCTTACCTGCAGTCTAAAGGTAAGGAGCTGAATGGCAACACCGCTAACGGCTCAACCTTCGCTGGTGGCGATGCTGACCTGGTTAAATACATCGAAGTGGGCACCTACTACTACTTCAACAAAAACATGTCTGCGTATGTTGACTACAAAATCAACCTGCTGGATGACAACGATTACACCCGTGCTCAGGGCGTAAGCACCGACGACGTAGTTGGCGTTGGCCTGGTTTACCAGTTCTAATCATCCGATTAGAGTTGCGTAATACCTAAAAACGGAGCCTTCGGGCTCCGTTTTGCATTTCAGTGATCGGCTTCGCAATTAGCTTTTCTACTTTCAGCACCCGCCCTATTTCTTTTTTATATCAACGGTTGGCAAGCGTGCCGTCTAACGCTAACCTGATAGCTCATTTCGCTAAAGTTCACCCAAACGGAACTGACTCATGTTTGAATCGATCTCTGCCGCACCCGCCGATCCTATTCTGGGACTGGCTGACCTTTTTCGCGCCGATGACCGCCCGACTAAAATCAATCTTGGCATTGGTGTGTATAAAGATGAAACCGGTAAAACGCCGGTACTCACCAGTGTTAAAAAAGCTGAGCAGTATCTGCTGGAAAACGAAACCACCAAAAACTATCTGAGCATTGATGGTCTGGCGGATTTCGCGCGTTGTACGCAGGAATTGCTATTCGGAAAAGAGAGCCCATTAATCTCAGCGGGCCGCGCCTGGACAGCACAGACGCCCGGCGGCACCGGCGCCCTGCGCGTAGCGGCAGATTTCCTGGCAAATCAAACTGACGTGAAGCGCGTTTGGGTGAGTAATCCAACCTGGCCGAACCATAATAATGTGTTCAACGCCGCGGGCCTCGAAGTGTGTGATTACCACTATTATGACGCAGCAAGTCACAGCCTCGATTTTGACGGCATGGTGGCGTCACTGCAGGAAGCCAAAGCGGGCGATGTAGTGTTATTACATGGCTGCTGCCATAATCCAACCGGCGTCGATCCAACAGCCGATCAGTGGCAACAACTGGCGAAGCTGTCGCAAGAAAAAGGGTGGCTGCCACTGTTCGACTTCGCCTACCAGGGCTTTGCTCGCGGTCTGGATGAAGACGCTGAAGGCCTGCGTATTTTTGCAGCGTCACATCAGGAACTGATTGTTGCCAGCTCTTACTCTAAGAACTTCGGCTTGTATAACGAGCGCGTCGGCGCCCTGACGCTGGTTGCAGCGAATAGCGACGTGGCGAAAACCGCGTTCAGTCAGGTTAAATACACCATTCGCGCCAACTATTCGAACCCACCATCACACGGTGCTGCGGTAGTCGCCACCATTCTCAGCAATGATGCGCTGCGTACTATCTGGATTCAGGAACTGACCGATATGCGTCAGCGCATCCAGCGCATGCGTCAGCTGTTTGTGAATACCCTGGCGGAGAAAGGGGCTAAGCAAGACTTTAGCTTTATCATTAAGCAGAACGGCATGTTCTCATTCAGCGGGCTGACTAAAGATCAGGTGGTGCGTCTGCGTGAGGAGTTCGGTGTATATGCGGTGAATTCTGGTCGCGTTAACGTGGCTGGTATGACGCCAGACAATATGTCGGCGCTGTGCGAGGCAATTGTCGCGGTTTTATAATCCGTTAAATAATTCATGATGCAGGCAGGCGGCAAACGAGAGAGTCCCGATGAGCTTACATTAGTAAGCGATTGGGCGAACGAGAGCAGCTAACGCGCCTGCAACATGAAACGGGTAAAAAAATGGGCCAGAATGGCCCATTTTCTATTCTTGCAGGAAAGGATTGCTAACGCGCTCGCGCCCCAACGTCGAGACAGGTCCATGACCCGGCACGAAAGTCACATCATCGCCTAATGGCAGCAGCTTGGTTTTAATCGCATTAATCAAGTCGCTGTGGCTGCCCTGCGGGAAATCGGTGCGTCCAACGCCCCCGTTAAATATCACATCCCCCGAAATCAGCAGACGTCCCGCACGGTCGAAGAACACAATATGGCCTGGCGTATGGCCGGGGCAAAGCAGCACTTCCAGTACGACATTGCCAACCTGCACGGTTTCGCCCTCTTCCAGCCAGCGTTCCGGCGTCAGCGGTGCGCATTCCGGTAAGCCAAACATACGGCTCTGCGTCGGCAGATTATCTAACCAGAAAGCATCAAGCGGATGGGGACCGACGATCGGGACCTGATAGTGTTCAGCCAATTCGGCAGCGGCCCCAACATGATCGAGATGACCATGAGTGAGCAATATTTGCGACGGCGTTAAACCACGTTCAGCCAATATTGCTTTGATAGTTTCCGCATCACCGCCGGGATCGACCAGTGCGGCTTGTTGCGTTTCGTCATCCCAGATAACTGAACAGTTCTGGGAAAAGGCCGTAACCGGAATAATTTGGTAATTCATAGCGCTCCATGACCGACACACGCAGCGCTGCCGGTATCAGGACCAGTGCCTTGCAGGCCCGGTATCAATGTGTACGAAGTTGCTGCGCGGGTAATATCCTACACCACCGGCGCGCATAGATAACGCCGCTTTGCGAACATTGCTTAACGAAATTCCCTCAATATGGAAATCCATCGCTTGTCCTTTAGTGTGATAGCTTTTTTTCGCCACGCCCGGACCGGACTCACGCAACATATTGTTGGTTGCCAGAGAACGGTAACCCGAGATCAGCTGCACCGGTTTACGCGTATCCAGCAATGTCTGCAAACGATAAAGCTGATCAAAAAGATGAGGATCGATATTCTTCACCTGATTGGCGCGGAAATCACGGAAGAAGTGGTTTAAACGTGCTAACTCATCCTTGTCATAACGCTTACCGTTAAAAAACTCTGTTTTGAGGGTTTCACCGGTATGAAGGTTACTAAGCGTCAATACTCGTGGACGGGCAGTGGAAAGCGAAGCCAGAGCGGAGCCTGGAAGCATCGCCAAACCTGCTGCTGCGCCTCCAATCAAGAGTAATCGACGACGTTGAGAATCAAAATTAGCCATGAAACGGGGTTACCTAATCTAAAGCGGATAAAATATGTGCGAAAAGTACACAAGGCCGAACATTAACCGCAGGCAAAAGCTCAGTCAACCCAGAATATGGCGCAGACGGCCAAAACCAGCGCAAAATCAAATTTTCGCGACTGGTCTTGGTTAATGAAATGTAAAAGGAGGAGCGTCAAATCAATGACTAAAGCAGTAATTGTCCTGCTTTGTGCAATACCTGACTGCCGGAACGCGCGGGATTATCATAATTGTAAATATCTGTACGATACTGTGGTTGCCCATCATCGGCGACCCAGGCGGTTAAATAATAGAGGTTGACCGGAATCCGATGGCGAATCGACACATAACGCGTGTTACCCTCTTTCAATGTGTCCGAAATACGTCCGTCGTTCCAGCCCACATCCTGCAGCAAGAGATCGGCCAGCTCTGACGCTTTATTCACGCGCACGCAGCCCGAGCTAAGCGCCCGAATATCACGCTGGAACAGCGTGTGGTTGGGCGTATCGTGCAGATAAATGGCATCCGAACTTGGCATATTGAACTTGTAACGCCCAAGTGAGTTGGTCGCGCCTGGCGCTTGGCGAATGCGATATGGGAAACTCGCTGCCGACACCATATGCCAGTCAATCATCGACGGATCAATCACTTCGGCATCAGCGCTCCAGCCGGACAGCAGCGTGTAGCCATGCTTATACAGGTAAGTCGGGTCTTGCTTCACTTTTGGCACAATATCCTGGCGTACCAGAGTAGTCGGAACGTTCCATGGTGGATTCAGCACCACATTATTCAGTGCGCTGCGCATCAATGGCGTTTTGCGGTCAGGACGTCCCACAATCACCCGGGATGACAGAATGGTGGCACCGTTGTTGTAGTAGGTCAGTGAATAGTTCGGGATATTCACCATGATGCCGTTATGCATATCATCCGGCAGCAGGCGCAGACGCTGGATATTCAGTGCCAGCAGCGAGGCACGCAGCTGCGGCGGCACATTCAACCATTGACGCGTACGCGGACCAATCGCGCCGTCATCTGCTAATCCCTGCCAATGCTGGAAGCGCTTGACCCCCTCGACCAGCGCAGTGTCATAGATATTGGGACCGGATGCCGTCGGAGTAGCAGCCACATTATTATTGGCCACGTCAGGAGAAGCAGCGAGAGCAGGCGCTGCATCAATATCATCAAAGTTTGCAGCGGACGGACTCACCGCCACCGGTTGATTACTCTGGCTTACGGGAACCGGCGCTGTGGGTACTGCATCTTCTGCAGGTGTTGGCGTGCTGCTGTGGCTAGCGGTGAGCATGCCTGTACGTTGCAGAATCTCACGCAGCGCCGGCACATCATTACTGATCTGGCCCGGGCGCAGGGTGCTGCTGTCGCGCAGTTGCGGCCATGGATTATTATCAGTCAGCAGGGCTTTCAGTGCGTTATGCATCGGCAGGTATTGCGGATGCTGTGGTTGCAATGACAACACGAACGTGCGGCTACCACCGGCGTTAACCGCATTCTGCCATTGATTGATCGCCGCTAGCGCTGGCATGGTCAGCTTATACGGCACATTGCTGTAGAGCCAGGTTTCGCCTTGCGTCGGCACGTTGGCAACGAATTGCAGATAGCCTAGCATGGCATCACTCAGCACGATATCGCGCGCCAGCCCTTTGATATTAGGGTTGGTCAGCCGCTCCACCCAGCGGGTAAATTGTGGCTGCACGCCAGAAAGCGCCACTTCCGCCAGCTGTTGCTGAAACGCCTGCACCGCTTGAGGATCTTGCCAAAGCGGTGCCATATCACGCGATGCGTAAATGCCGGCTAAGCCCGGCAAGTAGAAAGGTTGCTCAGTGGCGCTAAAGGCCTGCTGAATTTGTTGCTGGCTGGCAGCAACTGACATTGTACTGTGCGTAGAGTGGGGTAGCGTGGAGGCGATGGCCGCATAGCTTACCGTCAACGGC
The DNA here is from genome assembly GCF_000282675.1 of Pantoea sp. GM01. Taxonomy (NCBI): domain Bacteria; kingdom Pseudomonadati; phylum Pseudomonadota; class Gammaproteobacteria; order Enterobacterales; family Erwiniaceae; genus Pantoea; species Pantoea sp. GM01. The sequence goes on from NZ_AKIU01000028.1 coordinate 91,057, forward strand.
GATAATACCAATGACAAACCGAGTGCTACTGCAGCACGACTCATTTTGCTCTTATTGTTTAGCAACATCCCTGCCCCCTTCTCACCAATGACACAGCGCCCTGTGATCGCCATGTACAGCCATACTCTTAATGTTGAGTATACGAATAAAAAACGGCATCTGCCTCTCAGTGCAAATGCCGCTTATAGATTAAACGCAGTGCTGTTTTTTAACCAGATTCAGCGTTAGCTATTTTCCGTTTCCAGACCGAGCCTGGAATTTTCATTTTTCACCGGCGATGGGTCCGCTGAGAAACCGCGCAGACCAACGACATGCACGTGCTCAGTGTTGTTAAACACCTTACGCACCAGCTTGTAGGTGGTCCCTTTTTCCGGGCTAATGTTTTCCGGTGCTGCAATAACCAGCTGCATCTCCAGACGTTCGCACAGCTCAAACAGCGTAGCGATTGAACGTGCATCCAGACGCGCCGCTTCATCAAGGAACAGCAGACGGCACGGCGAAATATCTTTGCCACGCAGACGACGCGACTCCTCTTCCCAGCTCTGGACCACCATCACCAGAATCGACATCCCGGTACCAATCGCTTCACCGGTAGAAAGTGCGCCACTTTCCGCACGCAGCCAGCCATCAGAACCACGGTTAACCTCCACTTCCATCTCGAGATAGTTGCGATAGTCGAGTAGCTCTTCACCAATGGTTTGCGGCGTGCGCTGGCCCATATCGATCTGCGGATTCAGGCGCTGATAAAGTTTCGCCAGCGCTTCTGAGAAGGTCAGGCGATTACTGGTGAACAGATCCTGATGCTGCTCATGCTCTTCTGACAGCGTATCCAGCAGCGTTGAGTGCGCTTCACGTACGTTAACGTTCAGGCGAACGCTGCGCACCTGACCAAAGCTTACGGCCTGCAAGCCCTGATTCAGTTGGCGGATACGGTTCTGCTCGCGCTGGATCGTTTTGCGAATAATGTTCGCCGCACTGCGTGAACTGATGGCTAGCGTTTGCTCGCGCGCGGTCAGCTCTTCAGTCAGACGATTCAGCTCAATTTCCATCTGTTCGATAGCTTCGACCGGATCGTCGGTACGAATGATGTCCTGACGAATACGTTCACGCAGATGCTGGTACACCGCGATAAAGAACTGAATCTTGCGTTCCGGACGTTTCGGATCTTCAGACATGCGCAACACATCGCGCAGATGTTCGTTATCCGCCACCGCCAGACGCAGCGCACCCAGCGCCTTATCCGACATGGATCGCAGCTCATCGCCGCTGAGATACGCCAGTTCGCGACGATGCAAACGACGCTCAACGCCGTTCTCTTTAACCAGACGCAACACCGTGCACCAGCCCGCTTTGGCAGTAACCACCTGCTCACGAATCTGGTGATAATCGCGCTCCAGCTTGCGCAGTTTCTTCTGCAGGCTGTCCATCTCGGCTTCACAGAAGGTGATCTGTTTTTCCAGCTGATTGCGACGCGCACGGTTATGGCTAAGCGCGCTGTACAACTCATCACGACGAATGCGCGCCCGCTCTTCCGCGCTGGCATCCGCCTGCACGCCGATATCCTGCATCTCTTGCTGCAGCTCTTTCAGCATGTCGCGCTTAGCATCGTAAGAACTTTTTAGCGACGCCAGCACCTGTGAATACTGCGTCAGCTGCGCCTGATGCCCGCGCAGACGTTCGCGCGCGCGGCTGCGCTCGCCTTCTGCCTGCTCGAGACGCTGGCGCAGTTGTTCATTGAGATCGGTGTTGCCGCCCAACATGCCAGCCGAGCTTTCATAGTTGAAATGCGCACGGCGCTGCACCACTTCGGTCAGGGCAAAGGCCTGCTGACGTGCATCGCGCTGCTGTTGCTGTGCCTGCTGATAATCGCGCTGCAACTGATCGTGCTGCTGCGGATCGCTTTGCAGTACCGCAATCAACGGCTCCAGTTTGCTGAGTTTGCTGCCGTGCTGATGCAGGAAACGCGCGGCTTCCTGCGCCTCTTCCACGCGCTCGCGAATCTCTTCACAACGATCGCCGAGCGTATCATCGAGCAGCAGATTAACGCGCGGTAATAGGCGGTTCAGCTGGCTCACGCCCTCTTTAGCCTGCTCAAACTGTGCGCGCTGCTGTTGATTGTCGTTTTCATGCTGCGCCAACGCACGCTCCAGTTCGCCACGGCGGCTGTTGAGCTGGCGAATCAGTGCTTCCGGATCTTCATCAAACGCCACCGCTAAGTGGCTACCGATAAAGCGGCTGAAGGATTGATGCAGACGTTGGGTTTTCTGCACATCAAACGACAGCGTGGCGTAACGCTCAGCCAGCTGTTCACGTTCGTTGTTGAGCAGCTCAAGCTGATTTTCACGCGCCGCACGACCAAATAGCGGCACTTTCGGGAAGCGTGAGTAGCGCCACTGACGCTCAGCCACTTTCACCACCACCGCTTTTTCCAGCTCTTCCACGCTAAAGACGCTATCGTCAAACGCTTGCGGATCGCCCTCAATCAGGTAGAGATCTTCCGGGCACTCATCTAAACCGTCGAGCAGTTCGCGCACCAGCGACAAATCTGGCACCACGATGGCGTGACGCGATGGACCATACAACGCCGAGAAGTACGGCGCGTCATCCAGCGTGACATCGTCGTAAATTTCAGACAGCAGCACGCCGCCAAAGCGTTCCGCCAGTTGCGTCAGGCGCGCATCTTCCGCTCCGCCCGGTTGGCTCAGTCGTTCAATTTGCTGTTCGACTTCACGCTTACGCGCCGCCAGCTCATCGCGCTCAACGGTGGTTTCGCGCTCGCGCTCCAGCAGTTGCTGCATAAACTCGGTGATTTGCTGGCTGCTGGTCAGCTCCTGGCCGGTTTGCTCGCTGAGTTGGGTGAGGATCTCCTGCGCTGCCAGCCAATGTGGCGCGCGCGCGGTCAACGCGGTAATACGCTCACGCAGTTGCTCCAGTTCCTGACGCATCAGCATGCGGCGTTCACCCGCATCCGAGACGCTTTCGTTAAGCTGCTCGATTTGCGCTTCGAGTTCACGCTGCAAACCGTCCAGTGCATCCGCATCGTATTGCTGGCCCTGACGTTTACAGAAGTCCGCCAGCAGGCGCTCGGCATCATGCTGCTCACGCAGACGGGTTTCCAGCTCGTTGAGACGCAAACGCAGCGATGACAGCTGATCGGCATGATGACGCTGATTAGCCGCATCGCGCAGTAATTCGCGCCCCACTTGCCAGGCATCCTGACGGCCGACGTCATCACCGGCAATGCTGGTGACCAGGCTTAACGCCTGCTCGAACTGGCTGTGTGCCGCTTCGGCGACGCTCAGCTTCTGCTCCAGACGCAGTAATCGCTCGGTGGCTTCTTCTTCCCGCGCCTGGAAGGTTTCCTGCCATTCGGCAGCATTATCGATACTCAATTCGGGCAGCTGACACTGCGTACGCGCTTTTTCCAACGCCTGCAATGCCTGCTGATATTGAATCGCCCGTGTCTGCTGCACATCGAGTGCCTGCTGAAAATCAGCAAGCTGGCTTTTCAGCTCATCTACTTCAATTTCAGCCGCTTCGGCGCGCGCTTCATTCTCTTCCTGCACGTCACGCGCTTCAGCAACCACTTCGTTCTGCTCTTCCAGACGATAGGTCAACTCTTCCAAATCGGCATCGTATCGCTCGATTTTCTCCTGCTGACGCATCGCGGTTTGCACCAGATTCAGGTGATCGCTGGCACCCTGATAATCGGTTTCCAGGTCGTTCTCGGCAGCGTTGTGCTCAGACAACTCACGCGCCATCTCAATGTGACGATACTGCTCGGAAATCAGTTGATTGCGACTGGTGAACAACTCATTACGCAGTTGGAGCGCACCGTCGAGGTGAATACGACGCTCGTTGGCGTGGCGCATGTAGTCGGCAGAAACATAGCTGGTGGCTTCAGAGATCAGATGCTTAAACAGGTCGCGATCGGACTGGGTGACGCGAATCGCTTCCAGCGTCATGCGGTTTTCACGCAGCGCGGCTTCCATATCCTGGAAAGCCTTACGCACGCCGCCGTTTTCCGGCAGCAGGTAGTCGCGCAGCGAGCGGGTAATGGCGCTAGAGATACCGCCATACAAGGAAGCTTCAATCAGGCGATAGAACTTACTGCGATCGCTGGCATTACGCAGACGACGCGGCACTACGCCGAGCTCGAACAGCACCGCATGATAGTCCGTTACTGAGTTGTACTGGCGGAACTGCACGCCTTCCTGCGCTTCAACGCGCTCCTTCACTTCCGTCAGCGGCAAGACGCGCGCCTGGCGGTTGTTGAGGATTTCAGTCAGCATGTCGGTTGGCTGCGAATCCGTCGGTAAACCGTGAATACTGAATGGCTTGATATCGACCTTTTTATCGCGCCCGGCCACCTGCTGCAGACGCACCCCAACCACCACACGTTGATGGCGTGAGTTGACCACATCCAGCACCGAATAACAGACGCCAGCGCGCAGTTTGCCGTGCAGCCCTTTATCGCGCGAACCCGATGTCGCCCCCGCTTCGGTGGTGTTTCGGAAGTGCAGCAGCGTTAGATCAGGGATCATCGCCGTGACGAAGGCCGCCATGGTGGTAGATTTACCGGCACCGTTACCGCCCGATAGCGTGGTCACCAGCTCATCGAGATCAAAAGTACGGGCAAAGAAGCCGTTCCAGTTGATCAGCGTTAGCGAACGAAATTTACCGCGTTCAATCATGCTTGCTCATCCTCCGCGTTATCACTCGCGTCGCTTTCAGCGTCAATATCATTATCTGCTTCATCGTTCTCTGTCGCAGCCGGCGCGCTTTCCAGCGTCATCGCTTCACCGTCACGAATCAGGCGCAGCTGCGCTTCACGCGCATCGTCACCGCTGCGCACGTCAGCACCAAAGCGGAACACCGATTCGGTGATGCGGAATTTGCTGCTGTCATTGCCCATAAACCACACCATGCCAAGACGGCGCAGACGGCTCAGCGAGGCGCGCATTTTTTCCTGCAGCTTAGCGCGATCGAGATCGGAACCGGTGGAACGCTGGTTCACCAGCTTCAGCAGTTTGCTCTCATCGGCCAGCGACAGCAGCTCGTCGTACAGCTCCTGGTGGGTAAAAATACCCTCATTGGCCAGACGTTCCGGACTGAGATAGAGATAACAAAGAATTTTGCCCACCATCATATCCAGCTCGGACAGTACCGAGCGCGGAATCAATGTGGTTGAACGCGGACGCAGATAGAAAAAGCCTTCCGGCGCGCGGATCAGTTCAACGTTGTAGCGCGCGTAAAACTCTTCGAGGTATTCCTGGTAATCCATCAGGAAGGCGTGATTATCCAGCTCTTCAATGCCAATGTGGCGACCCGCGCGTAACTGGCTATCGAGCGCCGGGAAAATCGGGTTAGCCAGAGCCAATGCCAGTTTGACTGGCATCACTTGTTCAATATTTGTCGATGACATGTGCCTGCACCTTGGCTCCGTAATCATTAATGGCCTGCCATTGCGCAGGCAGGCCGGCTAAATCAGCTTCGGCCACGCCGAGTCGTACCGCCTGATCGATGACGATACGTGCCAAATCAAAGTGGCGCGCGCGCGGATACTGCGACAGGTAGTCGCGCATAACCGTCGCCAGATGGAGCGGTTTCTGCTCCTGTTTGTAGATCTGCAGCGCCTCTTCGATCATCGCGGCCAGCTGTTCGCGAATCTCATTAAACTCTTCATATTCCATTTCCGGCGGCAGCTCGCCCATCACTTCGTCATTGCGCAGCGTCATCTCTTCATCGCGCATATCATAAAGACGATCGGCATTGGCGTAGGTTAGCGCCCACGGCTGGTCGAAATAGTTCTGCACCGACAGGCGTAAACGCTGCGCAAAAACGCGGTTCTTATCCATGTCGATGGCGGTACGAATAAACTTATGTACGTGGCGGTCATAGCCGATCCACAAATCGATAGCCTGCTGGCCCCAGCTGATGATGCGATCCAGCTTGTTTTGCAGATCAAACACCAGCTTATCGACAAAGCCGAGATCCGGGCTGCTCAGCGTGGCGTCCTGAATACGCAGCAGGTTGGCCTGCAGCTTATCGCCCGCCGCCTCTAGCGTATCCTGCAGCTCACGTAGGGTGCCGGAGGTTTCTGACAACAACATTTCACAGCTGGAGATCGCCGCACGCCAATCTTTGTTAAGCAGATCGGCAATATCGGTTTTCACCGCCTGTTGCTGCTCATCCATCAGACGTTGCGTCATGTCGATGCTATCGAAAATTTCCGCCACCGAATATTTCAGCGGCGCAAAGACGTTGCGATGCCAGTGGAATTCGTCACCATCTTCTTCGGCCGCATCCGCCGCGCGTTTAAGCTCCTGCGCCACAATCGACAGCTGCATCGAGAGACGCAACGTGGAGAATTCACGCTGGCGAATATAGTAGTCGGTAATGCCGATGGCGAGCGGCGTCAGACGATAGATGGCGTGGCCTTCCGTCAACTCACTGGTAAAGCGGTTGAGCAAGCGCTGGCGCACCATGTCATTAATGGCGTTATTGGCACGCACCTGCACGGTTTCGTGGGTTTGTTCGAAAGCCTTGCTAACGTGACGAAACGCGTCAATCAGCTCGCCTTCGCTCATCTCGCCGTCCATGCGCTCACCGTTTAAGGTGGCGATAGCCAGCAAAAAGGCCAGACGTTCTACCGGCAACGCAAGCGAAAAGTCGTTCTTGCGCGCCCATGCCACCAATTCGGGGACCGTCTGGGAAAATTCGCTCATAGTTGATCCTTCTGACTGGGTTTGCGCGCGGTCACGTGGATATAGCGCCCTAAACTCAAAAAGGGCTCCTGGCGACAGAAACGCCGTTCCATCTCAATGATTTCCTCAACGCTCTTCCCTGCGCCGGGTTGCGGCTTCATATAATCACAGAAGACGCGAATGCCCGCACGCCGTTCAATTTCAAATCCGCAGTTTGTCAGCCAACGCGTCACATCATCGGGATCGCGAGGGAAATCCGGCGACAGCGTGCGCTTTTTGCGTTTGCTCATATTGGCGCGCATATAGCCGAAATTACCGAGCGTTAGGGTGCGGAAAGTTAAGCCATGCGCGTTGTAGAACATCAGCGACAGCACGCCGCCAGGCTTCAACGTGTGCCACAACGCTTGCAGCACCTCTTCCGGCTGTGCGACCCATTCCAACACCGCGTGAAACAATACCAGATCAACCTGCGTATCCAAATGTTCGCCCACCTGCTGGGCGCTAATTTGTTTGAATTGCATGTTGTGGCTCACACCCGCGTTGTGCGCATGTGCTTCGGCCAGCTTCAGCATCTCGCCAGAGAGATCGCACAGCAGCACCTGATGACCACGTGCAGCCAGGCCGCTTGAGATTTGTCCCACACCGCCACCGGCATCCAGCACCGCGAGCGGTCCAGCGGGCAGCGTGGGTAACAGTGCTTCCAGTTCATCCCAGACGATCGCCTGGCGCACCTGGCCTTTGCGCGTGCCATAAATGTTCTGTGAGAATTTGTCCGCCAGATCGTCAAAGTTACGATCCTGCATGATGATGGCTCCGCTTTGCTGCATTCAACTTGTGCTATTTTGTCACAGGCTCAACAAGAATGAACCTTTCATGCCACCGTAACTGTCTGGCTGCTGTTTTTTCGGACAAAAGGAGCAATTTTCGATGTTTTTCACGGTTAAAAAAGTCATTGGCGGGATGTTGCTACCCTTGCCACTGCTGTTATTGCTCATGGCAGCGGGACTTTTGCTGCTCTGGTTCAGTCGCTGGCAAAAAAGTGGCAAAATTATCATCTCTTGTAGCTGGTTGTTACTGCTACTGCTAAGTTTGCAGCCGATCGCCGATCGCCTGTTGTTACCATTGGAAAACCACTATCCCACCTGGAACGGTAACGAGCCGGTCGATTATATCGTGGTGCTCGGCGGCGGCTACACCTTCAATCCGAATTGGGCGCCGAGTTCCAATCTTATTAACAACAGCTTGCCGCGTGTGACGGAAGGTGTTCGGCAATGGAAGCGCTATCCGCAGGCGAAAATGATCTTTACTGGCGCAGCAGCGGGCAAAAACCCACGTAGCAGTGCCAGCGTGGCTGCCGAGGTAGCAGAGAGCCTTGGCGTTCCTCGTGAAGCGATTATTCAGCTGGATCAACCACGAGATACGCTTGGCGAAGCGCGGGCGGTAAAACAGGCGATTGGTGAACATCCGTTTTTGCTGGTGACATCTGCTAACCATTTGCCGCGTGCGATGCACTTTTTCCAGCGCGCAGGCATGAATCCGCTGGCAGCACCGGCAAATCAGCTGGCAGTAACATCGCCGTTAAACGGGTGGGAACGCGTTATTCCATCGCCAGTTTGGCTCGCCCACAGTGAGCGTGCCGTTTATGAATCGCTGGGACAGATCTGGCAGCAGCTGCGCGGTGACGAACTCACCTCAACCCAGCCAGGGGAGTAATTGCGCGCGGGCATGATCAAAGCGCGGACGATCAAACTGTCCGCTGCTGACCAGCGTGTCGACGCAATCCCACAGCTGATACAACCAGCGTCGCCAAAGAAAACCCTCCGCCACAGGCGCACGCTGCAAATAGTGTTGCAGCAGCGAAGCTTCTGCCCCGCTATCTGCCAGCCGCATGAGATCGTATTCCCGCGGCGCCCAAAGGATATTTCCCGGCTGCATCATCGCAATCAGTTGGTCGCTGTGCGCATCTTTTAACACGCTGCCCAAACGTAAATTACCGTGCATCAACACGCAGGCATCGTTAAAACCGTTGAAAAAACGTGGAAGCAGCTGGCGACTGCGGAACAATATTTGACGATCTTCCATGGTGAAAAACGGTGGCGACAGATAACCCAACGTCGACCACAACACATCAACCCGTTGGCGATACCACGCTGGCCAGTTGTTTTCCTGCACGCTGTCTACGCTGCCGACTAAGCCCTGACTATCGATGCGATGCCATGCCAACACACCTTCCATAATCTGTTCGCACAGTTGTTCCCAGCGCGCAGCATTGCGCGTTGGGGCTTCTGCCGACACGCCATTAAAACGCGCCATCAGCAACATCTCATGCGCGGGCTTCTGCTGACTTAGCACCAAGCCAAATACCGCTGGCACGGCGATCAAACCATCGTGACCGAGCATGGTGAGTTTTTTGGCTTCGAGCGCAGCACGTCCCTGATGGCGAAAATACTTCGCTACCAGCGGCATCGGTTTACCGGCGTCATCATAGAGTGCGTACAGCCGCGTTTGCGCCTGCTCGCTGATGGTTTCGAGACGGCTGATGCTTTCACCCAGCACCAAGGCAAGTTCTGAACGGAGCTGTTCCATGCGATATCCTCCGATGTCAAAGGGCTAGAATATGCTGGAGGTGATGGCGACGCGAAACTTAGCGCCAGATCAAACTTTTAGGCCAGCGAGAGTCGCTGGCCGGTCGGAGATTAACCCTGCATAGCGAGACGAACGCGCTCAAGGTCTTCCGGCGTATCTACTCCAACACTTGGGATAGTTTTTGCCACCGCGACGTGAATTTTTTCACCGTACCACAGCACGCGTAACTGTTCGAGTAGCTCAATGTGCTCCAGCGGGCAGGGCTCCCATGCGATATAGTGACGGATAAAACCGGCGCGGTAGGCATAGATACCAATATGGCGCAGTAGCGTGTCGCCGATCTGCTCACGCGAACGAGCATAACGCTCGCGATCCCAGGGAATGGTGGCGCGTGAAAAGTACAGCGCATACCCTTTCGCGTCCATCACCACTTTCACCGCGTTTGGGTTAAAGGCCTCTTCAGCATCGGTAATTGGCACCGCCAGCGTAGCCATTCCGGCTTCAGACTGCGCCAGATTACCCGCCACCTGACGTACAATTTCCGCCGGGATCATAGGCTCATCGCCCTGCACGTTGACGATAATAGTATCGTCAGCAAACTGGTATTTCTCGATCACTTCTGCCAGGCGTTCAGTGCCTGATTGATGATCGACGCGCGTCATGCATACTTCTCCGCCCGCCGCCGTCACCGCCGCAGCGACATCCGGATGATCGGTGGCGACAATCACACGATCGGCGCCCGATTCGCGCGCGCGTTCCATCACGTGCAGCACCATCGGTTTGCCCTGAATATCCACCAGCGGCTTGCCTGGCAGACGCGTTGAAGCGTAACGCGCAGGAATAATGGCCACAAAACTCATGGATGGATCTCTTCAACAGACAGCGTACGCGCTTCCACTTCCAGTAACACCGGAATACCATCGCGTACTGGATAGGCCAGGCCGTCGGGTTTACAGATCAGCTCTTGCTGCTCTTTGTTGAAATACAGTTTTCCGTTGCAAACCGGGCAGGCAACGATCTCGAGTAAACGGTGATCCATAATCTTCTCCTTTCAGGACCGATTCAGGCGGTTAGCATATCATAATAGCGTGCGCGTTAATGACGCACTAAAGCCAGACTCTTTGCGGATTTATTCGCTGATCGACCAGCGATTTGACCAAGCCGCCAGAAGTTCTGCAGGCGCATTTTCGATCATCACTTCATTGGCGCCTTGCCAATGAGCAAAGCGATTAATGGCTTTTTGTACATCGTTGAGAAAAGCATTACTAACGCGCGTGCCCTGTTCCAGCCAGAATGTACGAATCACTAATTGCTGTGCCTGACGATCCATTTTGGCGTCAATACGCGCTTTTAGTGCCCCGCGGTGCAAAACTGGCAGGACAAAATAACCATATTTGCGCTTCTCTGCTGGCGTATAGCACTCAATGCGGTAATCAAAATTAAACAGCTCCAGCGCGCGCCGCCGATCCCAAACAACAGGATCAAAGGGCGATAGCAGAGCCGTATGTGTAGCAGAAAGCGGCTTTTCCAGCATTGGCAATAATGTGTGGTGTAACCACATTTCGCCCAGCTGCTCCACCTCAACACGGACAATCTCGCCGCGTGCTGCGGCATCGGCTAGCCACAACTTGAGCGGTGCATGCTTGAGGCGATAGTAATCCGCTAACCAACTGCCGCGGAAAATCCCGAGACTGCGTGCACTGTGATTCAACATTTGCATAACAGCCTCTGCTTCACTCAGCGCATGCTGTTCGTCAATCCAGTCTGGCATGACACGGCTATGCAGATCATAAACCCTTTGGAAGTTGCGCCGCTCGACTACCATCAATTCACCTGCACTGAACAAGTTTTCCAGATGACGTTTATGCGGCTTCCATGCCCACCAGCCAGGTTTAGTCTGATTGTCGTTACTGAAATCGGCAGCACGAACTGGCCCGTTGCTAGCAATGTGCTCTAACAGATCCGCAATTTCCTGCTGATGCTTTGCCACCCAATCGGCGCTGTATTTCCAGCCAAGTCGCTGTGGCTGCAGCATGCGATGGCGCAGCAAAGGATAATCTTCGAAGGGAATAAAACAGGCTTCATGCGCCCAATATTCAAACAACGCCCTTGACGCCAGCGCCTCTTCCAGCCAGTTGGCGGGGTAGTTACCAAGCCGGCTGAACAGCACCAGATAAGGGCTCCGCGCGACAACATTAATAGTGTCAATTTGCAGCAGCGACATCTGACGCACGGTCGCGTGAATATCGGCAAAGCGCGCGCGGCGGCCCAAAGGACGCAGCAGTCCCTGAGCGGCCAAATGGAGATGACGAGCAGTTTGCAGCGAGAGGGAAGCGGAAAGGTTCATGGCTTAATTCCCTTTCAGATGTTTAGCGCGAACGGGCTTCGCGTGCGGTGAGGCCGAGTTGGGTGATATCGTCTAACAGGGTTGCCACACTCGCTCCTTGCAGATGCGCATCGACTGGCAGATACCACCAATTGGGGCGAGCAAAGCTGCGGCACTTCACTGCATCTTTTTCCGTCATCAGCAGACACTGTTCTGCCTGAGTCAAACGACGCAATTCGTCTTCGCTATAAGCATGGTGGTCGGCGAAAGCAATTTCTGCCACCGGCTTAACGCCTTGCTGTTTAAGGGTATTGAAGAAGCGCGGTGGATGTCCAATACCAGCCATCGCCACAATTTCTGGCAGCTGTTCCAGCGATGCGGTGGCGCCGCTAATCAGATTAACAGCCAGCCCGGGTTGTAATGTCATGGCAATTTCGTTGCTTTGCGTATCACCACCATTGACGATTATGGCGTTGACCTCACGCAAACGGGAAGCGCGCTCGCGCATCGGTCCAGCCGGTAACCACCAGCCATTGCCAAAACGGCGTATGCCATCCACCACCACAATTTCGCGGTCGCGCTGTAATGCATAATGCTGCAGGCCATCGTCAGTGATGATCACATCAAGGTCGTGCACAGCAAGTAAGCCTTCGACCGCCAGACGGCGCTGCGGCGCAACCGCAACCGGCACCTGAGTGCGCTGTGCGATTAACACCGGTTCATCGCCTGCTTGCGACGTTGCTGTCTCAGCGGTGACGAGCAGGGGATAACGTTCGGCTTTACCGCCGTAACCACGCGATACCACGCCAACACGTAATCCGCGTTGTTGCAGGGCCTGCACCAGCCAAATCACCACTGGCGTTTTACCATTGCCGCCGGCGGTAAGGTTACCCACTACAACTACCGGACAAGGTGCGCGCCAGCTTTTACGCCATCCGCGTATAAAGCTAAGGCGAATCAGCCAGGTGATCGCCCCATACAGCAAACTTAGCGGCCAAAGCAGCAGCCATAACGGCGATCGCCCGCTCCAGATGCGTTCAATCATTGACCAAACTGCATCTTATGAAGTTGCGCATACGCGCCCTTCTGTTCCAGCAGAACGGTGTGAGTGCCGCGCTCTACAATGCGCCCATCTTCAACCACAACAATCTCATCGGCCTTTTCAATGGTCGACAGGCGGTGCGCAATAACCAATGAGGTGCGGTTTTTCTGCAACTCATCCAGCGCAGCCTGAATGGCACGTTCTGATTCGGTATCCAGCGCTGAAGTCGCTTCATCAAGAATCAAAATTGGGCAGTCACGCAGAAGCGCACGCGCAATCGCAATACGTTGACGCTGTCCACCAGAAAGCAGTACGCCGTTCTCACCAATGATCGTATCGAGGCCATTATCCATTTTCTGGATAAAGTCCATTGCGTGCGCCATGGTTGCAGCCTGTTCGATTTGCTCACGCGTATATTGGCCGTTACGAGCATAGGCGATGTTATTAGCAATGGTGTCGTTGAAAAGGTGCACGTTTTGAGAAACCAATGCCACCTGATTTCGCAACGAACGTAGGGTGTATTCACGCAAATCATGTCCATCCAGCAGAATCTCACCGCTATCAATGTCATAAAAGCGCGTTAACAAGCTGGCCATTGTAGATTTACCGGAGCCTGAGCGTCCTACCAATGCTACGGTTTTACCCGCAGGCAGCGACAGATTGATATCACGCAGCGCGGGAATATCACGACCAGGATAGGTAAATGTCACATTGCGGAATTCAACATCACCTTTTGCGCGTTCCAATTCACGCTTGCCATTGTCAACTTCCTGCTCGCTGTCGAGAATTGAGAACAGCGTCTGACAAGCAGCCATACCACGCTGGAACTGCGCATTGACGTTGGTCAGTGACTTCAGTGGACGCATCAAAGCGATCATGGAAGAGAACACGACAGTGATGGTACCGGCAGTTAACGTCTCCATTACGCTTGGGAAGCTGGCGGCATAAAGTACGAAAGCCAGTGCCAGCGATGCGATTAGCTGAATAATCGGATCAGAGATGGAGGAAGCCGACACCAACTTCATGCCTTGCTGACGCATTCTGTTGCTGACCTGAGAAAAACGCTTCGCTTCTACATCTTGCCCACCAAAGATCAGCACCTCTTTATGCCCTTTCAGCATCTGTTCAGCACTAGTGGTGACCTGACCCATGGTGTTTTGCATATTTTTACTGATGCTGCGGAAACGCTTTGAGACGGTGCGAATTGCAAAAGAAACGATGGGAGCCAGCACGATGAGAATCAGTGACAACTGCCAGCTGTAATAGAACATCATGATAAACAGGCCAATGATCGAAGCGCCTTCACGCACGACGGTAACCAGTGCACTTGAAGAGGAAGAGGCAACCTGCTCAGAATCATAGGTAATACGTGATAAAAGCGTACCGGTAGATTGCTGATCAAAGAAGGTGACTGGCATGCCCATCATATGACCGAATAAACGGCGACGCATGTTCATGACCACGTTGCCGGAAACCCATGAGATGCAATAACTGGAAATATAACTGGTAACGCCGCGTACCAGCATCAGGCCGATAACGACCAGTGGCATCCACAGCATTACGGATCTGTCAGCTTTACCGAAGCCATCATCCAGTAAAGGTTTCAACAGAGAGAGCATCAGGGTGTCGCCTGCCGCATTGATAATCAGCGCTATCGCTGACACATACAGGCCAGCCTTGTGGGGTGCAATCATCGGCCAGAGTCGACGGAATGTCTGCCACGTTGAGAGATCTTTATCTTGATGCATTATTTATTCACGCTGTTTGAAATAGCCGCTCATTCTACCTGGATTCGCGTTTGACGCCAAACCACTGATGATACCAGCGGGGCATTATTTGCTCTCGTAAGCCCTTAATTTGCCAATGCCCCTGTCTGATAGCGATATGAATCTGCCCTGATTGCCCCGTGTCGTACCACCTGTAACCCTGTTGACGATAGCGTTCTACCACCGCGGGTGCCGGCATACGCCAGGCGTTATAACGTGCCAGTGAAGCAAGTGCAGCCTGACCTGCAACATTACGTAACAGTAATGAACCTGAAGAGGTGCGACTGCCGTGATGTGGGACCTGTAAAAATGTTGCCTTCAGCGCATCATGTTCGAGAGCGACGATTTTTCTCTCCGCTTCTAACTCAATATCACCGGTCAGCAGCAGGCTAATTTTACCGTCATCGACGTGAATAACACACGAATCGTTATTTTGCCCTTGCGTTTGATTTGCCGGCGGCCACAACGCCGTAAATTGCAATTTTCCCCACTGCCACTTTTGACCACGATGGCAGGGCAAGTGCCCCTCTTCCCCCAAGGCACTGCGAACTTTTATTGTTGGATTCGCGTTGAGCACTGAGTGTAGTCCACCACGGTGATCAAGATGTTTATGGCTCAGTATCAGTGAATGAAGCTTCCGTCCTTGATATTGCAGCCATGGCAGAAGCACGCGCGCACCGGCATCATCCTGCTTCCAGGCTGGGCCGACGTCATACAACACCACTTCTTTACCCTGTGTAATAGCAATGGCTAAACCGTGTCCTACATCAATCATGTCTATCTGCCAATCATCACGTTGCGCATTATTGCGCCAGACGATGATCGCGAAGACCAGACTCAAACAAGGCATTACGCTGCGATGTGCCAGCCCGCTACGCCAAAGCAGCACTCCCACCCAAAGCAGCACAATAGCGGGGAGCGTATCACTCCATGCCCACCAGCCTGCAGGTAACGACTGCAGCCCACTCATCACTGTAGTAATCGAAAGATCAGCCAGGCTCCATAATCCACTTGATATAACCGGCGCAGGCAGCAGCATTGCCAGTAATATCAGTGGTACGGTGATGAATGACACCACCGGTACCGCCATCAAATTGGCCACTAACGCACTCAGGCTTAAGCCCTGGAACAGGAAAATTTGTAACGGTGCCATCAGAATCATCATGCCGAGCTGTAAATGCAGCAATTGGAGCAACAGCCATCGACGCTGCGTGCGAAAACGAGGCGGTAAAGCAAACCATTGATACCAGACGATCAACATAGCGACTGCAAGTGCCGATAACCAAAAACTCTCGGATAATACAGTTAGCGGATCAAGCGCCAGTAATCCGCCTATACATAATGTCCATACTTGCCAGCCAGTTAATTGCCAGCCGGCCGCGCGAATCCCGATCCATAGAATCAGCGCAACTATCGCACGCTGAGCCGGAGCGTGACTGCCTGACACCCAAGTGTAAGTCGCCGCAGTGATCACGCTCACCATGAGCGGAAATAGATAACCAATTAGATGGGCGGGTAAAATTACCTGAGTAACACGTGCCAGTAGCCACCCAACGCTCGCGGCCAGCGCAATATGCATACCTGAGATTGCCATTAAGTGAGCAGTACCCGTTTCTCGCAGCAGTTGTCGCTGCTCTTCGGTCATGTTGGTGCGTATACCAAACGCCAGCGCCTGAATAATCGCGGGATGCTGAAGCGTTGCAAATGCGGGCCAATGGTAATTGATCAAGGCTGTCCGCCAGCTACAAGATAACGATTCTGACTGCTGGCCGATGATGCGCCCTTGCAGCGGCATATGATTAGACATAGCAAAGCGCTGAATATCGAACTCACCTTCATTTAATCTTCCATGGACAGGCCGCAACTTAAGTTTCATTTTCCAGCGTTGACCGGAACAGAATGATTGAATTAAAGCTGCGTTGTTGAGCGTGACAAATACGGGAGGGAATTGATAACGATCGCCAACACGCAAAATTTGTGCCGTCAGTTGCTGCTTTTCTTCGCGAACCTCTGTAATACGGACAGTCGCCTCTATGGGAGCGGCAGCCAATAACTCGATTGTATTGACCATGTGCCGCGCCTCTACCATCGCCCAGGATAATAGTAATAGACCCACACCCATCATGCGCAGCAAGCCATTTGGCATTACTCCTAATAGCAATGCAAAACCTGCTATAGCCACAATCACGCTGGTTTCGGGTATTTGCGGCAGGACGCCTAATGGTAATGCTGACACAATCATCATTCTGGCCAGCACAATCCAACTCATATGCATTGGTACTCTCCCTTAGTGGGAAAGATTGTGCGGTTAACAGGAAGAGATTGCTCCTCGGGAAAATCAGAATACAGAGGTGAATTCAGAAATTTATAACGGTATTACAGCTAAAGTAGCAATGCTTTGAGGGCAGACTCTCAATACTGAAGATTTAAGTAAAAAAAAACGACACTCAAGAGTGTCGTTTTTATCGTTCGGTAACGGCTTAGCCGTAAATATTCGCACGGTCACGCAATTCTTTGCCCGGCTTAAAGTGGGGAACGTATTTACCTTCCAGATCCACTTTATCACCCGTTTTCGGGTTACGACCCGTTCGTGGTGCGCGGTAATGCAAAGAAAAGCTGCCGAATCCCCGGATTTCAATGCGCTCGCCCTGTGCCAACGTAGTGGCCATGTGCTCAAGCATCTCTTTGACCGCATCCTCAACGACTTTCGCCGGAATATGAGTATGCTGTCCAGCAAGTCTTTCAATCAGTTCTGACTTGGTCATGTAACCTCCGGTTAATCCTTATTTGGAAAGGTATGACAGCTTTTACCGAAACCGGACGACTTGCATCGTCCGGTGCCTTAGGTCGATTACTCGCCTTTAGCCGCTTTGAACGCTTCAGCCATTGCGCTAGAGAAGTTGCTGCCTTCATCCTGTTTGGTGTTAACAGTATTGATAGCTTCTTTCTCATCAGCCTGGTCTTTAGCACGAACAGACAGGCTCACAACGCGGTTCTTACGGTCAACGCCGGTGAATTTAGCTTCAACGTCGTCACCAACGCTCAGAACCAGAGTTGCGTCTTCGATGCGGTCCAGAGAAGCTTCAGAAGCGCGCAGGTAACCCTCTACGCCGTCAGCTAATTCTACTGTAGCACCTTTCGCGTCAACTGCAGTGACTTTACCAGTCACGATAGCGCCTTTCTTGTTCAGGGTGATGTAGTTGTTGAATGGATCTTCAGCCAACTGCTTCACACCCAGAGAGATACGCTCGCGCTCTGCATCAACCTGAAGTACAACGGCAGCGATTTCGTCGCCTTTCTTGTACTCACGAACGGCTTCTTCGCCAGTCGCGTTCCAGGAGATGTCAGACAGGTGAACCAGACCGTCGATGCCACCGTCCAGGCCGATGAAGATACCGAAGTCAGTGATTGACTTGATTTTACCTTCAACACGATCGCCTTTGTTGTGGGTCTCTGCGAACAGCTGCCATGGGTTAGATTTGCACTGCTTCAGACCCAGGGAGATACGACGACGCTCTTCGTCGATGTCCAGAACCATTACTTCAACCACGTCGCCTACGTTAACAACTTTAGACGGATGGATGTTTTTGTTGGTCCAGTCCATTTCAGAAACGTGTACCAGACCTTCAACGCCTTCTTCGATTTCTACGAAGCAGCCGTAATCAGTCAGGTTGGTTACACGACCGGTCAGCTTGGTGCCTTCCGGATAGCGTTTAGCGATAGCTACCCACGGATCTTCGCCCAGCTGTTTCAGGCCCAGAGATACACGGGTACGCTCGCGGTCGAACTTCAGCACTTTAACAGTGATTTCGTCGCCCACGTTGACGATTTCGCTCGGATGCTTAACGCGTTTCCAAGCCATATCGGTAATGTGCAGCAGGCCGTCAACGCCGCCCAGATCCACGAATGCACCATAGTCAGTGAGGTTCTTAACGATACCTTTAACTTCCATGCCTTCCTGCAGGTTTTCCAGCAGCTGATCGCGTTCAGCGCTGTTCTCAGATTCGATAACTGCACGACGTGAAACCACGACGTTGTTACGTTTCTGATCAAGCTTGATTACTTTGAATTCAAGCTCTTTGCCTTCCAGGTGCAGAGTATCGCGAACCGGACGAACGTCTACCAGTGAACCTGGCAGGAACGCACGAATACCGTTCAGCTCAACTGTGAAGCCACCTTTAACTTTGCCGTTAATAACACCGGTAACAGTTTCAGCGTCTTCGTAAGCTTTTTCCAGCGTGATCCAAGCTTCATGACGTTTAGCTTTCTCACGGGACAGCAGGGTTTCACCGAAGCCGTCTTCTACTGCGTCCAGCGCAACGTCAACTTCGTCGCCTACCTGGATTTCCAGTTCGCCGGCTGCGTTCTTGAACTGCTCTGCAGGAATTGCAGATTCAGATTTCAGACCCGCATCAACCAGGACTACGTCTTTGTCGATAGAGACAACAACGCCACGAACGATGGAACCCGGACGGGTTTCGATTTCTTTCAGGGACTCTTCAAAGAGTTGAGCAAAAGATTCAGTCATATTGATAATCTTAGGATTCTTCAATTTAACGTCCACCTGACGTCATTGTCGGATGGGGTTGTTTCACATGCCCAGCACCGGGTCCTTGGTACAAGGTTACAACAATTCGAATGCCGAAAGATTAAATGCCCAGCTTTTGCCTGGCATAATCAAGCGCCTTTTCAATCACTTGCTCAATAGACATACTGGTTGAATCCAGTACCAGAGCATCAGTGGCAGGCACTAAAGGTGCAATGGCACGATTACGATCGCGGTCATCACGTTCCTTTATCTCGGATAAAAGGCGATCAAAGTTAACATTAAAGCCCTTCTCCTGCAACTGTAGCATACGGCGATGCGCCCGCTCTTCCGAGCTAGCGTCGAGGAAAATTTTCACTGGCGCGTCAGGGAAAACAACTGTCCCCATGTCACGTCCATCGGCGATTAAACCGGGTTCTTCGCGGAAGGCGCGCTGGCGGCGCAGTAATGCCTCGCGCACTCGCGGAAAAGCAGCAACGCGTGATGCGGTGTTGCTCACTTCTTGCGTGCGGATTTCACCGGTAACGTCTTCACCTTCCAATACCACCTGCATTTCACCCTCAACCGACAAAAAACGCACATCGAGGTGTGCCGCCATCGGCACTAATGCTTCTTCGGATTCAATATCCACCTGATGATGAAGTGCGGCCAATGCTAAAACGCGATAAATAGCGCCAGAATCCAGTAAGTGCCACTGCAACGACTCCGCCATCGCTTTACATAAAGTCCCTTTACCCGCGCCACTTGGCCCATCAATGGTAATAACCGGGGCGATTGCCGTCATTGTTCTCTCCTGTTGCTGCGTGCTTATTTTCAGCCCTTCCAGGCCGCCTGGAATGCGCGGCATTATACGCTGCCCGCATCAGGTTGGTTACCCTTTAGCGTAGACAGCGCTAGAAATATAGACAGATTCAGAAGAATTTCCGCCTGATAAGGCCAAAAGTTAGCAAAGAAACCCGGCGCAGCGCACCGGGTTAGAAGATCAAGACGTGTGGCTAATTTTCGCCAATTGCTCGAAATAGCTTGGGAAGGTTTTCGCGGTACAGCCGGGGTCAAGGATCGTTACTGGCGTATCGGAAAGCGCCACCAGCGCAAAACACATCGCCATGCGGTGATCGTTGTAGGTGCCAATATCTGCGTGTTGCAGTTTCGCCGGTGGTGTGACACGAATAAAATCATGCCCTTCTTCAACTTCAGCACCAACTTTGCGCAATTCAGTCGCCATGGCGGCAAGACGATCGGTCTCTTTTACGCGCCAGTTATAGATGTTACGCATCAGCGTGGTGCCTTGTGCAAACAGCGCTGTCGTGGCAATCGTCATCGCCGCATCGGGAATATGATTCATATCCATATCAATGGCAGTAAGCGAACCACGCGTACAAGAAATGTAGTCATCGCCCCACTCAATCACCGCGCCCATCTTTTCCAACACATCAGCAAAATGGATGTCGCCCTGAACGCTGTTGCGACCAATACCGGTTACGCGCACCGTACCACCTTTGATGGCTGCCGCAGCGAGGAAGTACGAGGCGGAGGACGCATCACCTTCCACCAGATAATCACCCGGAGACTGGTACTGTTGCTGTCCTTTTACCACAAATCGCTGGTAATTCTGGTTATCAACTTCGACGCCGAAGCTACGCATCAGGTGCAGCGTGATATCAATATAAGGCTTGGAAACCAGGTCGCCCTTAATAGTAATAACTGTATCTTGCTGCGCCAGCGGCGCGGTCATCAGCAATGCAGTGAGAAACTGACTCGAAACGCTGCCATCTACGCTAACTTCCCCCCCCACAAAGCCACCATTGAGACGCACTGGCGGATAATCAGTCTGCTCCAGATAATCGATGTTGGCTCCGCCTTGACGCAGTGCATCAACCAGATGACCGATTGGGCGTTCTTTCATACGCGGCTCGCCCGTCAGGACGATTGATTGTTGGCCCAAACAGAGCGCAGCAGCCAATGGGCGCATCGCTGTACCAGCATTACCAAGGAATAATTCGAGGGGTTGTTCAGCACGCAAAGGCCCCGCGTTACCCACCACTTCGCATACAGTGCGATCAGCAGAGAGCGTGAAGCTGACACCCAGCGCTTTTAGCGCGTTCAGCATGTGTTTAACGTCATCGCTATCAAGTAAGTTAGTTAAACGCGTAGTGCCGTTTGCCAGCGCGGCCAGCAATAGTGCGCGGTTCGAGACGCTTTTTGAACCCGGTAGGTTTACCGTGCCGTCAACGTGGGCAATCGGTTGTAGAGTCAGGGAGTCCTGCATGTGAAACTAAATCTCCAGAAAATACGAAACCCCATCATATGACGGGGTCTGATACCAGACAGGCTGGCATGAAAAAAGTCGTTAACCGTGGCGACGTTCGAAATCAACCATAAACTCAGTTAGCGTTTTAACGCCTTCCAGCGGCATCGCATTGTAGATTGATGCACGCATACCGCCAACCACGCGATGGCCTTTCAGTGCGTGCAGGCCCGCGTTGAGGGACTCATCAAGGAACACTTTATCCAACGCTGAATCCGCCAACTGGAATGGCACATTCATACGAGAACGGTTTTCGGTCGCTACATCGTTACGATAAAACGCGCTGTTATCAATTACACCGTACAACAAATCGGCTTTGGCCTGATTCAGCTTATCCATCTCAGCAACGCCGCCCTTCTCTTTCAGCCATTTGAATACCAGACCAGAGAGATACCAGGCGAAAGTCGGCGGGGTGTTAAACATCGACTCGTTTTCTGCCAACACTTTGTAATCAAGAATAGATGGCACATAACGCTGCGCTTTACCCAGCAAATCTTCACGCACAACCACCAGCGTTAAACCCGCTGGTCCAATATTTTTCTGCGCGCCAGCATAGATTACGCCATAGCGATTGATATCAATCGGACGCGACAAAATAGTAGAGGAGAGATCCGCAACCACAACCTTATTGCCAAAATCCGGCTCTTCATCAATGGCAATACCGTCAATAGTTTCATTCGGACAGAAGTGGACATAAGCTGCATCGTCGCTCAACTGCCATTCACGCATAGGTAATAAAGCACGCTTACCATCACGCGTGGTTTTTACATCAATCGTATTAGGTGAGCAGAATTTTTCGGCTTCCTTGATGGCGCTATGAGCCCAGTAACCACCATCTATATAATCTGCCGTTTTAGCCTCACCCAATAAGTTACCGGGAATAGCAGCGAACTGCGCGCGGGCACCGCCGTGGCAGAACAAAACTTTGTAGTTGGCTGGGATCTTCAGCAGATCGCGAAAATCTTGTTCTGCCGCTTCCGCAACCGCAATAAACTCTTTGCTGCGGTGACTGATCTCCATCACCGAGGTGCCTAACCCGTGCCAGTTTGTCAGTTCTTGTTCTGCGCGACGGAGCACTTCTACCGGCAGCATAGCCGGGCCAGAGCTAAAATTATAAACCTGCGTCATTTCCCCTCACCACTGTCATATCGAACGGTTATGAATACCCCATCGGTTTTATCATTGCCTCCAGATGGCTGCAATCATTAATCCGGCAGCGATCACATTTCCAGAGCCAGCCCCACCGCAGCTTATGTCATAAATGCATTAAGCTGCGGAATTTTGTGAGGTGGCTTATGAAACAAGAACCCAGGTGTTAAAGGGAGTAAATGCCGTTACCAGACTCAGATAAATTTGGCGGACTGAATAGCGAAGCACGTGTAAAACCCGTATTATTGCGCGCTTTACGCCCACCCCATTGACTTGAGAGAGCGCCACCATGACGCAAACGTTTATCCCCGGTAAAGATGCCGCACTGGAAGATTCCATTGCACGCTTCCAGCAGAAACTGCAAGACCTTGGTTTCAATATTGAAGAAGCTTCCTGGCTGAATCCGGTACCACACGTCTGGTCAGTGCACATTCGCGATCGCGACTGCCCGCTCTGCTTTACTAACGGTAAAGGTGCCAGCAAAAAAGCGGCATTAGCCTCAGCGCTGGGTGAATATTTCGAACGTCTCTCAACCAACTATTTCTTTGCTGATTTTTGGTTGGGCAAATCCATCGCCAATGGCGATTTTGTACACTATCCGAATGAAAAGTGGTTCCCGCTCACAGAGGATGACAGCCTGCCGGAAGGCATTCTGGATGCGCGCCTGCGCAAATTCTACGATCCTGATGAGAGCCTGGGTGCCTCTGAGTTGATTGATCTGCAATCTGGGAATAGCGAGCGCGGCATTTGCGGCCTGCCATTTACCCGTCAATCTGATCAGCAAACGGTTTATATCCCGATGAACATTATCGGTAACCTGTATGTCTCAAATGGCATGTCAGCTGGTAACACCGCAAACGAAGCGCGTGTACAAGGCTTATCTGAAGTGTTTGAGCGTCATATCAAGAACCGCATCATCGCCGAGTCCATCAGCCTGCCAGAAATTCCTGAAGCAGTAATGCAGCGTTATCCGGGAGTGATAGAAGCGATTGAGCGTCTGGAAGCAGAAGGTTTCCCTATCTTCTCTTATGATGCTTCGCTGGGCGGCAAATATCCGGTTATCTGCGTCGTGTTGTTCAACCCGGCGAACGGCACCTGCTTTGCCTCGTTCGGCGCACATCCAGACTTTGGCGTTGCGCTGGAGCGGACGGTAACCGAGCTGTTGCAGGGCCGCGGTCTGAAAGATCTCGACGTGTTCACGCCACCTACATTTGATGATGAAGAAGTAGCTGAACACGCTAACCTGGAAACTCACTTCATCGACTCTAGCGGCCTGATCTCATGGGATATGTTTAAAGAAGATGCCGATTATCCATTCGTCGACTGGAGCTTTGCGGGTACGACTCACGAAGAGTTTGATACGTTGATGGCCATCTTCCGTGCGGAGGATAAAGAAGTTTACATTGCCGATTACGAACATCTGAGTGTTTACGCCTGCCGCATCATCGTGCCTGGCATGTCCGACATCTATCCGGCAGAAGATTTACTGCTGGCAAACAACAGTATGGGTGCACCGCTGCGCGAGACACTGCTCGCGTTGCCAGAGAGTAAGTGGGAACCTGAAGCCTATCTCGATCTTATTGTTCAGTTAGATGAAGAAGGTCACGATGACTTTACTCGCGTGCGCGAACTGCTGGGCCTGGCGTCGGGCAAAGACAATGGCTGGTATACGCTGCGTATTGGCGAGCTAAAAGCAATGCTGGCACTCGCTGGCGGTGATTTGGATCAGGCATTGATCTGGACTGAATGGACGATGGAATTCAACCAGTCGATCTTTAGCGAAGAACGCGCTAACTACTATCGCTGCCTGCAAACTTTGCTGTTACTGGCGATGGAAGAAGAGCGTGACCCGCTTCAATACCATCGTGCTTTCACACGTATGTATGGTGAAGCAGCCGTAGATGCTGCTTCAGCCGCGATCAGTGGTGAAGCGCCATTCTATGGATTGCAAGCCGTCGATCTGGACCTCAAAGCCTTCCCTGCTCATCAATCACTGTTAGCCGCTTATGAAAAATTACAGGCAGCTAAACGTCGTTACTGGTCACAAAAATAATTATCCCTCTTTAATTTTTTAGTTGGATAATTCACGTAACGTAAATGGCACTGAGTAAGATCAGTGCCATTTTTTTAATCAAAAAATTAAAGAAGCATAAAACTTTATATTAAATAACAATTCAGCTTTAATCGTTAGTGATATTTAACAAAATTAAGCCTGCATCACAACTCACCTCAACTTATTTTGCATAAATTAAAAATTATTTATTTTATTAATTTCAATATCTTAATTGAAAATAGCCTTACTAGTCGCTTCGCTTAGCGCCTACCTTCCGGTCAAATATGATCCACGTCAATTTCTGACCTATACTCCTTTGTTAGTATCTTTACAGGCAATTTTTGGAGAGCGTTAGTGTGAAAGCTGACAACCCTTTTAATTCATTATTACCGGCGGCAATGGCAAAAGTTGCAGAAGAAGCCGGCATATATAAAGCAACCAAACATCCTTTAACCACGTTCTTCCTTGCCATTACTGCTGGCGTATTTATCTCAATTGCATTTGTCTTCTATATCACTGCGACTACCGGAAGTGGAACGATGCCTTATGGCATAGCAAAATTGATAGGCGGCATCTGTTTCTCACTCGGTTTGATGTTGGTAGTGGTTTGCGGTGCTGACCTGTTCACCTCAACCGTATTGATAGTTGTAGCGAAAGCCAGCGGACGAATTACCTGGTTGCAACTGGGCCGACACTGGCTGACCGTCTATATCGGCAATCTGTTCGGTGCACTATTCTTTGTAGCACTCATCTGGTTAGCTGGTGAACACATGGTGGCAAATGGTGCATGGGGTTTAAACGTTCTGCAAACTGCTGACCATAAAATGCATCACACCTTTATTGAAGCAGTCAGTCTCGGCACGCTCGCCAACCTTATGGTTTGCCTCGCTGTGTGGATGAGTTATTCCGGCCGCAGTTTGATGGATAAGATGTTCGCGATGATTTTACCGGTGGCGATGTTTGTTGCCTGCGGCTTCGAACATAGCATCGCCAACATGTTCCTGATCCCAATGGCCATCGTTATTCGCGATTTCGCCAGCCCAGAATTCTGGCAAATGGCCGGTGCAAGCGCAGCTCAATTTCCTTCACTTAGCGTTAGCGATTTCATTCTTAACAATCTTATTCCCGTGACCATCGGCAACATTATTGGCGGCGGATTGTTAGTAGGTTTGACCTACTGGGTAATCTATCTGCGTGGCAATGAGCCGGTGCATTAATGAATTGGTACGGGCGTGCTGACTCAGCGCGCCATACGTCAAAGTCTCCCTAAATAAGGCAGGTATATCATGTCCGAACTGAATGAAAAAATGGCGTCAGCCTGGGAAGGATTTAGCGCCGGCGAATGGCAGAACAGCGTCAACGTCCGTGACTTTATCCAGAAAAACTATACACCGTATGAAGGCGACGAATCCTTCCTGGCCGGTGCAACTCCGGCCACAACTAAGCTGTGGGATAGCGTGCTTGAAGGCATCAAAATCGAGAACCGTACTCATGCTCCGGTTGATTTTGATACCGATTTGGCTTCAACCATTACCTCTCACGATGCAGGTTATATCAGCAAGTCGCTGGAAAAAATTGTTGGCCTACAAACTGAAGCGCCATTGAAACGAGCCATCATTCCTTTTGGCGGCATAAAAATGGTTGAGGGTTCATGCAAAGTTTATGGTCGTGAACTCGACCCTGCGCTAAAAAAAGTTTTCACCGAGTATCGTAAAACCCACAACCAGGGTGTATTCGATGTTTATACTCCAGACATTATGCGCTGTCGTAAATCAGGCGTACTGACTGGTCTGCCAGATGCTTATGGTCGCGGACGTATCATCGGTGACTACCGTCGCGTTGCGCTGTACGGCATCGACTATCTGATGAAAGACAAAGTCGCGCAGTTCAATTCATTACAGAGCGATATGGAAAACGGCGTTGATCTGGAAGCTACCATCCGCCTGCGTGAAGAGATCTCTGAACAGCATCGTGCGCTTGGTCAGATTAAAGAGATGGCTGCGAAATATGGCTCAGACATTTCACTGCCGGCCACTAATGCACAAGAAGCAGTACAGTGGACTTACTACGGCTACCTCGCTGCGGTGAAATCGCAGAACGGTGCAGCGATGTCCTTTGGACGCGTATCAACCTTCCTGGATGTATATATCGATCGTGATATTCAGGCAGGCAAACTGAATGAAGAAGAAGCACAGGAACTGATTGACCATCTGGTCATGAAACTTCGTATGGTGCGCTTCCTGCGTACCCCTGAATATGATGAGCTGTTCTCAGGTGACCCAATCTGGGCAACTGAATCACTCGCCGGTATGGGTGTTGATGGCCGTACTCTGGTGACCAAAAGCACCTTCCGCTTCCTGAACACGCTTTACACCATGGGCCCATCACCGGAACCCAACATGACCATTCTGTGGTCTGAAAAATTACCGGTTAATTTCAAAAAATACGCAGCGAAAGTCTCGATCGATACGTCTTCATTGCAGTATGAGAATGATGACCTGATGCGTCCTGACTTCGATAACGATGACTATGCTATCGCTTGCTGCGTAAGCCCAATGATTGTCGGCAAACAGATGCAATTCTTCGGAGCACGTGCCAACCTGGCTAAAACTCTGCTGTATGCAATCAACGGTGGCGTAGATGAGAAGCTGAAAATGCAGGTTGGCCCAAAAGAAGCGCCAATTACTGACGAAATTCTCGACTTCGATACTGTGATGGAACGTCTGGATCACTTCATGGATTGGCTGGCTAAGCAGTATGTCACCTCCCTGAATATCATTCACTACATGCATGATAAGTACAGCTACGAAGCTTCATTAATGGCGCTGCACGATCGTGACGTTTATCGCACCATGGCGTGTGGTATCGCTGGCCTGTCTGTCGCAGCTGACTCACTCTCTGCGATCAAATATGCGAAAGTAAAAACCATCCGTGATGAAGATGGCTTAGCAGTAGATTTCGAAATTGAAGGTGAATATCCACAGTTTGGTAATAACGACTCTCGCGTTGATGATATGGCCTGCGATCTGGTTGAACGTTTCATGAAGAAAATTCAGAAACTGCAAACCTACCGCAACGCGGTACCAACGCAATCAGTACTGACCATCACCTCTAACGTAGTTTACGGTAAGAAAACCGGTAATACCCCAGATGGTCGTCGTGCAGGTGCGCCGTTTGGACCGGGCGCTAACCCAATGCATGGTCGTGACCAGAAAGGTGCCGTTGCTTCATTGACCTCAGTCGCGAAACTGCCGTTCGCTTACGCTAAAGACGGTATCTCTTATACCTTCTCCATCGTGCCGAATGCGCTGGGCAAAGATGATAACGTGCGTAAAACTAACCTTGCTGGCCTGATGGATGGATATTTCCATCACGAAGCCAACATCGAAGGTGGTCAGCATCTGAACGTCAACGTAATGAATCGTGAGATGCTGTTGGATGCCATGGAACATCCGGAGAAATATCCGCAGCTGACCATCCGCGTTTCTGGCTATGCTGTACGCTTCAACTCGCTCACTAAAGAGCAGCAGAAAGATGTAATTACACGTACTTTCACCCAGTCGTTGTAATCGCACCTTACTAAGATTAAAAGGCTCCTTCGGGAGCCTTTTCTCCAAAGTCCGTTTTGCCAGTTTGCTAATGCAGGCACCCTGGCAAAACCGACTTTCACTTAGAGCACAACAGAGATTGTGCTGCCTGATGTTCAGGCTCACCTGGAGAACTCATCGCAATGTCAACCATCGGTCGTATCCACTCCTTTGAATCCTGCGGCACCGTTGATGGCCCGGGCATACGCTTTATCACCTTTTTCCAGGGTTGCCTGATGCGCTGCCTGTATTGCCACAATCGCGATACCTGGGATACACACGGCGGGAAAGAGGTAACTGTTGAAGAGTTGATGAAGGATGTACTGTCATATCGTCACTTCATGAATGCATCTGGCGGCGGCGTTACAGCATCCGGCGGAGAAGCGATTTTACAAGCCGAATTTGTCCGTGACTGGTTCCGAGCCTGCCAGGCTGAAGGTATCCATACCTGCCTCGACACTAATGGCTTTGTTCGCCGCTACAATCCAGTGATCGATGAACTGCTGGAAGCCACTGACTTGGTGATGCTCGATCTCAAGCAGATTAACGATGATGTGCATCAGATTCTGGTGGGTGTGTCTAATCATCGCACGCTGGATTTTGCACGCTATTTGCAGAAGAAAGGTAAACGCACCTGGATTCGGTTTGTGGTAGTGCCAGGCTACTCCGATGATGATGACTCTGTTCATCGCTTAGGCGAGTTCACTAAAGATATGAATAATATCGAGAAGATTGAGCTATTGCCCTACCACGAGTTGGGCAAACACAAGTGGATTGCCATGGGGGAAGAGTACAAGCTGGATGGTGTTAAGCCGCCGAGTAAGGAAACCATGGAGCGAGTAAAGAGTATTCTCGCCAGCTACGGTCATGAAGTGATGTACTAATCGCAAACAAAAGGGGAGCCGCTGGCTCCCCTTTTTAGTGATTCATATTTCTGTATTATGCGTGTGCAACTGGCGTTGCCTGATGATCGACTTTACGCAGTAACATTACCAGATAAACCAGCGCCACCGCCGCAATCATCACAAACAGCAGTCGATCAGAGTAGTTCTGCATTAACATCGCCGTCATTCCCGGCCCCACCAGGCTGCCTACGGTATAACTAAACAGTAATGCCTGATTCATCGCCACTAATTCGTGGTGCGCCACGGTTTCACACGCCCACGACATGGCCACCGGATAAAGTGTAAAACCAGCAAGTCCCAGCACAAACAACGCCGGTGCCATCGCTGCATCACCAAGCATAGCGATAGCACCTAAAATCACCACGAACACTTGTACACGCAGCACCATCAAACGGCCAAAACGATCGGCCAGGCGCCCTACTGGCCACTGACCGACAATGCCTGAACTTACTAATAATGCCATCCAGTAACCGACGGTTGCATCGCTCATGCCCTGATGAGAAAGATACAGTGGCATCAAGCCATAAAGGGAACCGAGAACGATACCGGAAATAATGCAGCCATTGATACCAAGGCGAGAACTTCGACGGCGCAACATAATCCAGATATGGCCCGTTGAGGCCTCTTCCGTTGCTACAGTCGCTTTTACCTGCACAAACACTACCGGCAATACCGCACAGATAATCAGTGTGGTCACCCATGGAATCACGTGCAGCAATTCTGTCGAAAGGCGGCTTACCAACAGCTGACCTGCTACCGTCCCGAGATAATAGATAATCATGTAAGCAGCCAGTAACTGGCCACGATTACGCACGGTACCGCTGCAGAGCAAAGCGCTCTCAACCACAACCCAAATCAAGGCGCATCCGATGCCTGCAGTGAAACGCAGCATCGTCCAGCTGTAAAATCCATCCAGCATGACCATGCCCATGGTCGCCACGGCGAAAAGTACGCTAGCCAAATAGAAACAGCGGTTAAAACCATAACGATTTATCAACCAGCCCGCCAGTAAGGTGCCTAGCAAATTACCGGTGTAATACGATGAGCTGGCCATACCCACTTGCCAGGTTGGCAATTGATCGTGAGTAAGCCACAGCGGTACCAACGTATTAAGCACAGCAATAGACACCGTCATAAGCATTAAGCCGCAGAGCAGCAAAACGACGGGGCGGGACCAGGTTGACATAGTGAAGAAACCAAAAGAGATGATGATAATTGCGCGCAGTTTGCCATTCACCATTTTAAAGTCAATGTGCAAAAAATCACCGCAGCACGATTTGCTGATGAACAATTTATTTTTCTTATCTTCATAAGGTTAGAAGTGTGCGGGAGCAATTAAGATGGATAGCTATCTACTTGAATTAGCGATTTTTAATGCTTTATAGCCATTTGCTGTCGATAACGTTTATTTCTGATTAATTCCAACTAAAAAATAATTATGTTACAGCTTAAGAAACAAAAAAACCCGGCATTGCCGGGTTAATATCATTGAGCGTTGATTAGCCAACAAATTCCAGACCGCCCATGTAAGGACGCAATACTTCTGGAACTTCAATACGACCGTCGGCCAGCTGATAGTTTTCAAGCACCGCAACCAGAGTACGGCCTACCGCCAAACCAGAACCATTCAGCGTATGCAGCAAACGGGGCTTCTTATCGGTTTTGCTACGGCAACGCGCCTGCATACGACGCGCCTGAAAATCACCCATGTTGGAACAAGATGAAATCTCGCGATAGGTATCTTGCGCGGGCAACCAAACTTCCAGATCGTAGGTTTTGGCTGAACCAAAGCCCATATCGCCGGTGCAAAGCAGAACTTTACGATATGGCAGATTGAGCAGTTGCAGCACTTTCTCAGCGTGACCGACCAACTCTTCTAGCGCATCCATGGAAGATTCAGGTGCGACAATCTGCACCATCTCAACTTTGTCGAACTGATGCATGCGAATTAAGCCGCGCGTATCGCGTCCATATGAACCGGCTTCTGAACGGAAGCATGGCGTATGCGCGGTAAGTTTAATCGGCAACGCTTCTTCTTCAACGATCTCATCACGCACTAAGTTGGTCAACGGCACTTCTGCTGTTGGGATCAGCGCATAGTTGCTGCTACCCGCTTCTTCGCCCAACGGTTTGGTGTGGAACAGGTCTTCACCAAACTTCGGCAATTGTCCGGTACCGTACAATGTTTCCTGGTTGACCAGATAGGGAACATAGGTTTCGAGATAACCGTGCTGTTGCGTGTGCAGATCAAGCATAAACTGGCTTAAGGCACGATGCAGGCGCGCAATCTGACCTTGCATCACGATAAAACGTGAACCAGTCAGTTTTACGGCGGCTGCAAAATCGAGGCCTTTGGCAGCTTCACCCAACTCAACGTGGTCTTTTACCGGAAAATCAAACTGGCGCGGCTGGCCCCAGCGGCTGACTTCCTGATTTTCGCTGTCATCTTTACCCAACGGCACTTCATCAACCGGCAGGTTAGGCAGCGCGAGGGCAAAATCACGGATCTCATTTTGCAGCGTATCCAGTTCTGCTTTAGCCGCATCCAGGCGTTCGCCCAGTGCGTTCACTTCCTGACGCAGTGGCTCGATATCTTCCCCACGTGCTTTGGCCTGACCGATGGATTTGGATCGGGAATTACGCTCAGCCTGTAGATTTTCAGTTTCTACCTGCAAGACTTTACGGCGCTCTTCGAGCGAACGTAACGTTTCCACATCCAGTTTAAATCCTCGGCGTGCCAGTTTTTCTGCGACTGCGTCTGGCTCGTTACGCAGCAGGTTGGGATCGAGCATGCTAATCCTGTGTAATAAAAGGTTGATTGAACGAATGGCGGGACGCATCCCTATGGAATGCAATGAAATCCTTGCTCACCTTACCGTAAGGTGTTTATCAGCGGTAGCGTTTTATCGGGCTATTTTGATCCTGCTCAGCCAGCCAGGCGAGTTTTTCGCCAATTTTCCCTTCAAGCCCGCGATTCGTCGGCTGATAGTAGCGAGTCTGCGCCATTTCCGGCGGGAAATAGACTTCCCCAGCCGCATATGCGTGAGTTTCATCGTGCGCGTAGCGATACTCTTTACCCAATCCCATTTCCTTCATTAACTTAGTGGGCGCATTGCGTAAATGCTCCGGCACGTCGTAATCAGGAAACTCGCGCGCATCGCGCATCGCGGCTTTGAAAGCGGTATAAACTGCATTACTTTTTGGCGCACTGGCAAGGTAAACAATCGCCTGAGCGATGGCTCGCTCACCCTCAGCTGGACCGACGCGGGTAAAGCAATCCCAGGCGGCCAATGCGACCTGCATACCGCGTGGATCGGCGTTTCCGACGTCCTCTGAGGCAATCGCCAGCAAACGTCGAGCGACATACAATGGATCTCCGCCAGCGGTGATGATTCTTGCATACCAATAGAGCGCCGCATCAGGTGCTGAGCCACGCACAGATTTGTGCAAGGCGGAAATCAGATCGTAGAAGCGGTCGCCTTTATTATCAAAACGCGCTGCCCTTTCACCCGACACTTCATTGAGTAACTGTGGCGTTAATTCACGCTGGCCCTCAGCGTTGCTTTCTGCCATATCCGCCATCATTTCCAGCGTATTCAAAGCACGACGTGCGTCACCATTGACCAGTTCAGCAATCATGCGACGCGTATTATCCGGTAGCACAATATCACTCTTGCCATAGCCGCGTTCTTCATCCTCCATCGCCTGCAGCAGTACCTGCTCAATATCAGCGGTGGTGAGCGACTTAAGCAAATAAACACGTGCTCGCGATAGTAACGCCGAGTTGAGTTCAAACGAGGGATTTTCGGTGGTGGCGCCAATAAAAGTTATCGTGCCATCTTCAATGTGTGGCAAAAACGCATCTTGCTGGCTTTTGTTGAAGCGATGCACCTCATCTACAAACAAGATGGTGCGACGACCCACCTGACGATTTTGACGCGCACGTTCGATGGCTTCACGAATCTCTTTAACACCAGAAGTCACCGCAGATATGCGCTCAACATCGGCTTTACCATAATGACCAATGATTTCAGCCAGCGTTGTTTTCCCTGTCCCCGGCGGTCCCCATAAAATCATCGAATGCAGATGCCCAGCCTCAATGGCACGCGGTAAGGGCTTACCTGGCGCCAGCAAATGTTGCTGCCCAATATAGTGTTGCAGCGTAGCCGGCCGCATACGCGCGGCCAGCGGCTGAAACTCATTCGACGGGGCGAAATCCAGAGACAGATTACTCACTGTGGCCTCACTGACGTTGATCGTCCACCGTTACTCCTTTTGGCGGCGTAAAGGTGAATTTATCTGGGCTAATGGCGCCGTTGTTCTGGCTTTTCAACTGATAATCGCTGTGCTGTCCATCTTGCTCAATCGCGCTGAACTTATTGATGGTGCCTGCTGACGTCACATTAATGGTGAATTGCTTGAGATTGCCATCACTGCTTTTCGGGGTCAGCTCGAAGTTATCACCCTGCTGCTTGATGTTGTATTGCTTCCAATCACTTGGCTGGTTGCGAGCAATCAACATAAACGGCGTGTTGCTGGCGGCATTTTGCAGCAGGCTAACACTTGCTTGTTCAACAAATGGATTGTAGAACCACAGATTCTTACCATCAGAAATAATCACGCTTTCATCCGGTGCTGTCATGTGCCAATTAAACAAACTTGGACGCTTTACCCAAAGCTCTCCTTCGCCGTCCAGTACATTGGCACCGCCGCCGTCAGTCACTTTCTGACTGAAGCTGGCATGGAAGCTGTTCACTTTATTGAGACGCTGTTGCAGATCGCTGGACGCATCCGCCAAAACTGATGCGGAAACTAAACTGGCCATTAGGCCGCAGGCAATAACGTGTAATTTCATCTGATTCAATTCCTTATTCATTGTTTCCCGACACTTACCACATTAAACGTAGTTGCCGCCCTGTCTCTTCGACAGGAGAAAAAGCCGAAAGCTCCCGAAAATATGGGGATCGACCAACAGATAAACAATGGGCCAGTATTAACTGGCCCATAAGAGAACAATTGCACGTAATAAGCTACATCTCGTGTGGCGGCGGCGATAGTACTTCGCGGTTACCATTGTGTCCGGGTTCAGAAACGATACCCTGCGCTTCCATCTGTTCGATGATGCGTGCAGCACGGTTATAGCCAATACGGAATTGGCGCTGAACACCAGAGATGGAAGCGCGGCGTTTTTCCACCACGAAAGAGACCGCCTGATCGAACAGCGGATCCAGCTCTTCATCACCCATCATACCGCCAGCAGCACTGTCGCTCTCTTCACCCGCGGTAATGCTTTCGATGTATTGTGGGCGACCACGCGCTTTCCAGTCCTGGACCACCGCATGCACTTCCTGATCGCGCACAAACGCACCGTGCACACGCACTGGCATAGAGGAGTTAGGCGGCATGTAAAGCATGTCGCCCATTCCCAGCAACGATTCTGCGCCACCCTGATCGAGAATAGTACGCGAATCGATCTTACTGGAAACGGTGAAAGCGATACGCGTCGGGATGTTAGCTTTAATCAGGCCCGTAATGACATCTACCGACGGACGTTGCGTTGCCAGCACTAAGTGAATGCCCGCAGCTCGCGCTTTCTGCGCCAGACGTGCAATCAACTCTTCGACCTTCTTACCCACCGCCATCATAAGGTCGGCAAATTCGTCGACCAGCACCACAATATACGGCAATTTTTCCAGCACTGGCGGCGTAGTGTCCATGCTATCGCCCGGCTTCCAGAATGGATCGGGGATTGGTCGGCCCATCGCTGCAGCTTGCTCAATCTTTTCGTTGTAGCCCGCAAGGTTACGTACGCCCAGTGCCGACATCAGCTTATAGCGACGCTCCATTTCACCCACACTCCAGCGCAGCGCATTCGCCGCATCTTTCATATCGGTAACCACTTCGGTCAGCAGGTGCGGAATGCCTTCGTACACTGACAGCTCGAGCATTTTCGGGTCAATCATAATAAAGCGCACTTCTTCCGGTGTGGCTTTATACAGCATGCTGATGATCATGGTGTTAACGCCGACCGACTTACCGGAACCGGTGGTACCGGCAACCAGCAAGTGAGGCATCTTCGCTAAATCAGCGACAACCGGTTGGCCTGCGATGTCTTTACCCAACACTACGGCAAGCGGAGAGGGATTCTCGCGGAATTTAGGACAATCCAGCACTTCGCGTAGATAAACGGTTTGACGGTGTTTATTTGGCAGCTCAAGGCCTACATATGGCTTGCCGGGAATGACTTCCACCACACGCACCGCAACAGCTGACAAGGAACGCGCCAGGTCACGTGACAAGTTAGAGATACGTGAAGCTTTCACGCCTGGAGCCAGATCAAGTTCAAAACGGGTAATCACAGGGCCAGGTGAAATACCAACAACTTCCGCCTTCACACGGTAATCCGCCAGTCGCGCTTCAACCAGTCGCGCTGTTTGCTCAAGAGCAAACATATCGACGGGTTCTTCTTCTGCCGGTGGCGACGTCAGAAGATCCAGCGTTGGCAGTGGCGTAGAAGGTTTTTCCAGCGGCTGTTCATGACGAACCAGGAACGGGTGGAACAGGCTGTCCTGGACAGGCGCAGCGGGCTTCACTGGTGCCGGCGGCGCCGAATAGGCCTCCTGATCCGGTGACGACCACGGACTGGACTCTGCACTCAACGACGGCAGCGGCGAAGGCTGCGGAACAGCCGGCTCCTGCCACTGTTCAGGCTCTTCGGGCTCTGGCGTTGCTGAAAGCGTAAACAGGGGTTCACTTGGGCTATCATCGACCAAATCTTTCATTGGTGAGAAGTCAAAAGCAGAGGTCGTATCCAGATTGAATACCGGCGCCTCCTTAACTTCAGGTTCGTTATAGCGTTGTTGCTGCTGATCGGCGAACTGACGCGCAAGTTGCGCCTGCTGCAGTGCGTCCTCATCTTCAGGCTCGCGAACATCTTGCCAGCTTTCACCGTAGCGATTCTGCTGCTGTGACGCGAAAGCATCACGCAACTGCGCTTCCTGCAGTTCAATATCATCCTCATGCGAAGGAGCGCTAAAGGATGCCGTCATTTCCGGCTGCTGTTGCTCCGCATCTTTAGCTTGCTCTTCGGCCATACGCTGCGAAGGCAGCTTAATGCCGTATGAGGCCAACTCGCGTCGCGTTGGTAATTTGACTTTATTTGGCCGCGGTAACTCTGGGCCAATGCCCTGTTTTACCTGCGGGTTGTAATCACGTTCAGGCACAATATCGAAAGCAGGCGAGTAAGCAGCAGGTGAAGCAGCGGCTTTTACTGCCCCGGTTGCCAGAGATGCAGCGGCTACGCTATTGAATGATGCCGAAGAGGGATCGGCATCTTGCCAATTCCCCATACTCGGACCTTCATCATCATCGACAGGCGAAAACGGTGAAGGCGCGGGTTGATTCGGTACTTCAAAGCGATAAAGCGGAGTCGCGGATTGTGGAATCGATTCTGGCGCCGCAGCGACAGGCTGAGGAGCGGGAATCGATACCGGCGCTGGTTCCACAGAACGAGGCATAGCGACAGGTTCTGCGGATGCGTTGGCGACGGGTGCAGCTAAAGCTGGTGCTTGTTGTGCAGCTTGAGTAGTAACAGCAATCGCAGCGGCGGTTGCTGCACTGGCTTTTGCCAACAGCGGATCATCACCCAACTCTTCAGTAACCGATTCACTTACCTTGCGTGGTTTCGCCAACAGTACGTCATCGTCTTCATTTACAGACTGCGCAGCATGAATCGAAGGCGGAAAATCATCAGTGTGCTCCTCATCGTCATATTCTTCATCTTCCTGCCACGGCTCATCATGACGTGAACGATTACTGGCGAAAGTTAGAACGCCCATCACCACGCCACCAATTTTCTCGGCAATGGTTAACCAGGACCAACCGGTATACAACGTGATTCCTGCCGCCCAGACGCAAAGCAGCGTCAGCGTACCGCCGGCAGAACTAAACCATGGCGCCATCGCATTGCTTACCAGGCTGCCAATGACGCCGCCGGAAGCAAAATACCAGATGTCATCAACATTAAGCGCCGCAAGGCCGCAGGTGGTCACGACTAATGCTAATACGCCTATCAGGCGCAAGCCCACGGCAAAGTAGTCAATGTAGTCCTGACGATCGCGTTGGCGGAAGGTGATCCAACACAGACCAATAATCACGGGAGGAATGGCGTAGGCCATCACGCCAAAAATGAACAATAGCGTATCTGCCAGCCATGCACCTACGCTACCACCCAGATTATGGATAGGCTCGTGCCAGGCGGTTTGCGACCAGCTTGGGTCTGAAGGGTTAAAACTAACCAGCGACACCATCAAATAGACGGCGAACAAGGCCACGAGAATAAGCAACGCTTCCAATAGACGGCGTCCACTGCTCAGCGGTTGTAACGAAACTTCTTTATCTTCTGTATATTCCTGGCTCAAGAGAACTCTCCAGGTGCCTGTAAATTAAGAAGGCAACAACGTCGGGCATGCCCGACGCTGGTCCTGTATGAATTCACAGGAGTGTACCGAAATCCTGCAAGCTTTGCACCTGCCCTGCACTACCGGGTTTTGATCACCAGACGATTGCTCTGTTTGACCTCTTCCATCACCACGTAAGTACGGGTGTCGTTTACGCCCGGCAGGCGCAGCAAGGTTTCACCCAGCAGCTTACGATAGGCGGACATATCCGGTACGCGGGTTTTCAACAGGTAGTCAAAGTCACCGGAAACGAGGTGACATTCTTGAGTTTCCTCAAGTTTTTGCACTGCGGCGTTAAATTGCTCAAACACATCTGGCGCACCACGATTCAGAGTAATCTCAACGAATACCAGCAGCGAAGCATCCAGATAATGCGGGTTGAGTTGCGCGGTGTAACCCAGAATGAAACCTTGACGCTCAAGGCGACGTACGCGCTCAAGACAAGGTGTTGGCGATAATCCAACACGTTTGGAAAGCTCGACATTGGAAATTCGACCGTCTTTCTGCAGTTCATTCAGAATATTTCTGTCGATACGATCTAAATCTTTTCCGGGGCGTTTCTTATTGTCTACCATTATTATTGTCTCTCTTAATTCCTTCCCTTTACCTGCCACACCCTGAAAACGCTCATTGTTCAGGGCCTTACTGAAGTGAAGACGATAAGCCTGTGCAGAAATGCGACCATCCGTATGACGCATGTTGTCTGTCCACATCATGCGTCATTACCAATGTCAGGCTGAGTTTATTCGGCTAAAAAGCCCAAAACGGAAATGAAATTCTGTTTTGAATCGCTAAATATTCTCTGCTTCTCCCAATGTTTTCGCAAAAGCGCAGGCGATTGTCAAAGTAAAACATCCAAATTCAGTACAAGATGCCAGATAGAGATCTGGGTTGCTGTTTTTAAATGAGAATTTTTATGCTGCTGCACCACTATTTGCCGAGCATTGCCCCCTTTTGGCGCAGCGCACGTGCAGAATCTGTACTCATCGTCTACGCCGCTTACAGCGATTGTTAACAAAATTGCTGAAGCCTTTTTTTGCGGCGTTAATTTCCCTACAATCAAAAACTATGTTGTCAGAAAAAATTGAGGAACGCATGAGTACGGCCAAACACAGTAAGCTGCTCATTCTGGGCTCCGGTCCAGCCGGTTATACTGCTGCGGTGTATGCAGCGCGCGCTAACCTGAATCCGGTCTTAATTACCGGGCTGGAAAAAGGCGGTCAGCTCACCACCACGACTGAAGTGGAAAACTGGCCAGGCGATCCAAACGATCTGACCGGTCCAGCGCTAATGGAGCGCATGCAAGAGCACGCCGAGAAGTTCAATACCGAGATCATTTTTGACCACATTCATACGGTTGATTTGCAGAACCGCCCGTTCCGTTTGGTTGGTGACAGCGGCGAATACACTGCCGATGCGTTGATCATCGCAACTGGCGCCTCCGCGCGTTATCTAGGCTTGCCATCGGAAGAGGCCTTCAAGGGCAAAGGCGTGTCCGCCTGCGCGACCTGCGATGGTTTCTTCTATCGCAATCAGAAGGTTGCGGTAATTGGCGGCGGTAACACCGCAGTTGAAGAAGCCCTTTATCTGGCAAACATTGCCGCTGAAGTGCATCTGATTCACCGCCGAGACAGTTTCCGTGCCGAAAAAATCCTCATCGATCGTCTGATGGAGAAAGTGCGCAGTGGCAACATCGTGCTTCATACTCATCGCACGCTGGATGAAGTGGTTGGCGATCAAATGGGTGTAACTGGCCTAAAACTGCTTTCTACCAATGGCGAAGCACCAGAATCACTGGACGTTGCAGGTTTATTCATTGCGATCGGTCACAGCCCGAATACCGCGATCTTTGATGGTCAGCTTGAATTAGAAAACGGCTACATCAAAGTGCAGTCTGGCTTGCACGGCAATGCCACGCAGACCAGCATTCCGGGCGTATTCGCTGCCGGTGACGTCATGGACCATATCTATCGCCAGGCAATCACCTCTGCCGGTACCGGTTGTATGGCCGCGTTGGATGCTGAACGCTTCCTCGACGGACTGGTTAAAAACGATAAGTAAGTTGTTAATAACCTGATCATAATCTCCTCAAGGCGGCCAGTTTTGGTCGCCTTTTTTATTACCTGCGTGCTAAAGTTCAGGCGCCCTACACTGCTGGGTTTTCATCCGGGATTGACATCTCTTTTGAGTTACCAAACGGCATCGCATGAACAAATCACGGCAACAAGAACTTCTTCGCTGGCTCCGTCAGCAACGTCATCATGGCGCAAGCAGCTTGCGTGCAGCTTCACTGTTGGGTTTTGCTGGTGCTTTGGTGATCATCGCCCAGGCATGGTTGCTGGCTTCGCTGCTGCAAAATTTGATTGTGGCTCAACAACCGCGCTCGGCGCTTCTTAACGATTTTCTCTTACTACTGCTGTGCTTCGTGCTGCGCGCCGGGCTGCATTATGCCCGTGAAATGGCAGGCCATCGCGCTGGAGTGGCTATTCGGCGGGCGTTGCGTCAACAGGTATTGGACCGGCTCAATGAATTAGGCCCGGCCTGGATTCAGGGAAAGCCCGCTGGTAGTTGGGCGACGCTACTGCTCGAACAAATCGAAGATATGCAGGAATACTACGCGCGCTATCTGCCCCAGATGACGTTGGCGGCATTTATTCCCCTGGCTATTTTGCTGGCGATTTTCCCGGTTAACTGGGCGGCGGGATTGATTTTGTTGGTGACCGCGCCGCTGATTCCATTATTCATGGCGATGGTTGGTATGGGTGCTGCGGATGCTAACCGGCGCAATTTTCTTGCTCTTGCCCGGCTTAGCGGCGATTTCTATGATCGTCTGCGTGGCCGCGAGACGTTGCGCCTGTTCCACCGCGCCGCTGCAGAGCAACAAGCGATCGCTGCTAGCACCACTGATTTTCGTCAGCGCACCATGGAAGTTTTACGCCTGGCGTTTCTCTCATCTGCCGTACTGGAGTTTTTTGCTTCACTGGCGATCGCCGTTGTCGCGGTCTATTTTGGTTTCTCTTATCTGGGCGAACTGAACTTTGGACATTACGGCACCGGCGTAACGCTGTTTGCCGGATTCCTGGCATTAATTCTGGCGCCGGAATTTTTCCAGCCATTACGCGACTTAGGCACCTTCTATCATGCCAAAGCGCAGGCGATTGGCGGAGCTGATGCACTGGATCAATTTCTTCGTGAAAGCCCCGATCTGGCAGCCGACCAATGTTCGGCTGCGCTTACCGTAACCGCAACACTGACCATTCAGGCGAAAGATCTGGTGGTGACAACCGCCAGCGGTGAGGCGCTATCGCAGCCGCTGAATTTCACCCTCGAAGCGGGTAAACGTGTGGCATTGGTTGGGCAAAGTGGCGCAGGAAAAACTGCGCTGGTGAATGTGCTGCTCGGCTTCCTGCCTTATCAAGGTTCGTTACTGATAAACGCGACTGAATTACGGGATATCCATCGCGATAGCTGGCAACAACATCTCGCCTGGGTTGGACAAAATCCGCATCTGCCTGCAACGACGCTGCGTGAAAACTTATTAATGAACAACCATGTTGATGACGCTACGCTCGCGATAGTGTTGCATCGCGCGGGCGTTGATGAATTCTTAGACC
Source organism: Pantoea sp. GM01 (assembly GCF_000282675.1). Classification (NCBI taxonomy): domain Bacteria; kingdom Pseudomonadati; phylum Pseudomonadota; class Gammaproteobacteria; order Enterobacterales; family Erwiniaceae; genus Pantoea; species Pantoea sp. GM01. Next base: position 132,105 of record NZ_AKIU01000028.1, read on the forward strand.
GCTTGCCGCAAGGATTAGATACCGTTTTAGGCGATGGCGGCATTGGCCTTTCTGTCGGACAGGCGCAGCGTGTTGCCGTCGCACGCGCACTGCTTAAACCGGCACAATTACTGTTGCTGGATGAACCCGGATCCGGCCTTGATAGTCAAAGCGAGCAACACGTCATTAGCGCCCTGCAGCAAGCGGCTAACCAACAAACCACGCTGATGATCACCCATCAACTCCACGATCTCGCGAACTGGGATGAAGTGTGGGTTATGCAAGCTGGGCAGTTGGTGCAGCAAGGCCATTGGCAGCAACTGATTCTGCAAGATGGACCGCTGCGTGATATGGCACAGCATCGTCAGAAGGAGATCGCATGATGAAAGATTTATTGCCTTTCCTGCAGCTGTTTCGTCGTCATCCGTGGCGCCTTGGCCTTGGCATTGTGCTGGCGATTGTCACCTTGCTTGCCAGTATTGGCCTGCTAACGTTATCCGGCTGGTTTCTCGCGGCCTCTTCGCTGGCGGGTGTCGCAGGGCTCTTTACCTTTAACTACATGTTGCCCGCTGCAGGTGTACGAGGCGCAGCGATAACCCGCACCGCCGCGCGCTATTTTGAGCGTTTAGTCAGTCACGATGCCACTTTCCGCGTGCTGCAACATTTGCGTGTATTCACTTTCAGCAAACTTATCGCGTTGGCTCCTGAGCAACTGGCCCGTTTTCGTCAGGGCGAATTACTTAACCGCTTCGTCAGTGATGTCGATACGCTCGATCATCTTTACCTGCGTGTCATTTCACCTTTGATCGGCGCTGCGGTAGTGATTGTGGTGGTTACCTGCGGTTTAGCCTTGCTGGATGTGCCGCTAGCGCTGCTGCTCGGCGGTATCATGCTGCTTACGCTGATGCTGATGCCGCCGCTGTTCTGGCGACTGGGTGCTTCAGCCGGACAGCAGATCGCACAGCATCAAGCCCATTGGCGTCTGCAATTAACACTTTGGCTCACCGGTTTATCTGAGCTGAAAATTTATGGCGCAGCGCCTTCGTGGCGCAGTCAGTTGGATACGGAAGAGTTCAACTGGCAGCAGTCACAACGCAAACAACATCGTTTACAGGCGCTGGCACAAAGCCTGCTACTGCTGATCAGCGGAGTGACCGTGACGCTCCTGTTATGGATTTCTGCTCAGGGTGTGGGTGAAAACAGCGCCCCAGGCGCTTTCATCGCGTTGTTTGTGTTCTGCGGACTGGCTGCATTCGAATCGCTGGCCCCCGTGGCTGGCGCGTTTTTACCTCTTGCTCAAGTCACTAGCGCGGCTCAGCGCGTGCAAGAGATCATCGACCAACCCGCCGCAATTCATTTTCCCAGCATGAAAATCGAGAGCGTTGCAGGTCTTAGTCTAAAACTGGAAAACATTAGTTTTAGCTACCCACAACGTCCGGAACCCGTACTGCAGCATTTTTCGTTATCATTGCGCGCAGGCGAACATCTGGCGCTGCTCGGCCCAACCGGCTGCGGTAAATCCAGTCTGTTAACGCTGATTACCCGTGGCTGGGAAGCGCAGCAAGGTTCGATTGCCCTGAATGAAATCGACCTCGCCAGTTGGGATGAAGCTTCGCTGCGCAGCCGTATTAGCGTCGTGACGCAGCGTGTACATTTGTTTAGCCAAACGCTGCGTGACAACCTGTTGCTCGCCCAACCCAGCGCCAGCGACGAGCAGTTGATCGCCGCGTTAGACCAGGTGGGCCTGGCGCATCTTACCGAAAATGATGAGGGCCTCAATGCGTGGATGGGCGACGGCGGTCGCCCCCTGTCTGGCGGCGAACTGCGTCGTCTGGCGATAGCGCGCGCGCTGCTGCACGATGGCGATTTATGGCTGCTGGACGAACCCACCGAAGGCCTGGACGCCAGCACCGAACAGCAGATTCTTTCGCTATTGCAGCAAGTGAGCCGTGGCAAGACGTTGATTATGGTTACGCATCGCTTAAGCGGCTTAGAAGCCATGGACCGCATTTGTGTTATGGATGGCGGGCAAATTATTGAATCCGGCACGCACGCCGAATTAATCTCAAAAGCAGGCCGCTACTGGCGTTTCCATCAGCGCTTTACGCTATAGTCTTAGCCAACAGCCCTGAGTGTGATTAACGCAATGAGACTGATACAGCTTTCACGGGATTCATTAAATTTTCCACCACCGGAGATGGCGCTGCGCGAGCCCAATGGATTATTGGCGATGGGCGGCGATCTCTCCCCTGCCCGCCTGATGAATGCTTACCAGCGCGGGATTTTCCCGTGGTTCTCACCCGGTGACCCCATTCTTTGGTGGTCGCCGGATCCTCGCGCGGTGATGCTGCCGGAATCCTTCCATCTTAGCCGCAGCATGGCGCGCTTCCATAAGCGTTCACCTTTTCGTGTCACCATGAATCATGCCTTTCCACAAGTGCTGGAAGGATGTGCCAGCGGCCGCCAGGAAGGTACATGGATTACCTTTGAAGTTAAACGCGCTTGGTTGCGCCTTTATGAATTGGGCCATGCGCATTCGATAGAAGTGTGGTGCGGTCAGCAACTGGTGGGCGGCATGTATGGATTGGCGCTGGGACAAATCTTTTGCGGCGAATCGATGTTTAGCCGGCAGGAAAACGCCTCCAAAACCGCACTCTGGGTCTTTTCGCAACACTTTCTTGCCCATCAAGGCCGACTGATTGATTGCCAGGTACTAAACCCGCATACCGCCTCGCTCGGGGCGGTTGAAATTCCTCGCGTCGACTATTTACAGTATGTGCAAACACTGGCCTGGCAGCCGGTTTCAGAGAGTTGTTGGCAAACGCAGACCCTTTTTTGACATTGCTCTCAGATGTTTTGCACACAATTCCCGACAAAAGTGATACAATAAGCGAGTTTGGTATGTCGTCCGCGCTTCGCTGTGGCGAGCCGGAATTGCCAGGTTGGGAATCTCACACATTTCCCGAAGCTGTTTTGATTGTGCACCTGATGCCGATTGCTACAGATTCTTAGCCCGCTAATCCCCCGCAGACGTCAAAAAACACCCTAATTTATCCGTACTGCACGCGCAACGGCGCGACGCACGGCGAAGCGTTGGCAAAATCATCAACGGTTCTTTACATAAATCATGGAATTCGGCATTATCTTGCCGGTTCAACAGTTTGGTAGTACACCCAGAGGATTCGATGGCCAAAGAAGACAATATTGAAATGCAAGGTACCGTATTGGATACGTTACCGAACACCATGTTCCGCGTAGAGCTTGAAAACGGGCACGTGGTTACCGCTCATATCTCCGGTAAAATGCGCAAAAACTACATCCGCATCCTGACGGGCGACAAAGTGACTGTCGAGTTGACCCCGTACGACCTGAGCAAAGGCCGCATTGTCTTCCGTAGTCGCTAAGTAACTGTTCGCCCCTCGCGTTGGTTACACTTATTTAGCGCGAAAAAAAAGGCCGGACTTGCATCCGGCCTTTTTCATATCTGCAACACGCTTAGTGCACAGTACCTTCGGTTTTACGTTTTTCCGCGCTCAGGAAGTGGTAAGTAAGCTGGTTTTTATCTTTATCCAGCGCTACTGATACCGATCCACCATCAACCAGCGAACCAAACAGCAGTTCATTCGCCAACGGTTTCTTCAGGTTTTCCTGTACCGCACGTGCCATCGGACGCGCCCCCATCGCTTTGTCATAACCTTTATCAGCCAGCCAATCGCGCGCATCATCGCTCACTTCCAGCGACACGCCCTTAGCATCCAACTGAGCCTGCAACTCGACGATAAATTTATCCACCACCTGATGAATCACCTCCTGAGACAGATGACGGAACCAGATAATGTTGTCCAGACGGTTACGGAACTCTGGAGTAAAGATCTTTTTGATCTCTTCCATCGCATCCGTACTGTTGTCCTGATGAATCAGGCCAATCGACTTACGTTCAGTCTCACGTACGCCGGCATTGGTGGTCATTACCAGCACCACGTTGCGGAAGTCGGCTTTACGGCCGTTGTTATCGGTCAGCATACCGTTGTCCATCACCTGCAGCAGCAGGTTGAAGACATCCGGGTGCGCTTTCTCGATCTCATCCAGCAACACCACAGCATGTGGATGCTTGATCACCGCATCTGTCAGCAAACCGCCCTGATCAAAGCCGACGTAACCCGGAGGCGCACCAATCAAACGGCTGACCGTGTGACGCTCCATATATTCGGACATATCAAAACGCAGTAACTCTATGCCCAGCGCTTTAGCTAACTGAACCGTCACTTCCGTTTTACCCACACCCGTTGGGCCGGCAAACAGGAAGGAACCGACCGGTTTGCGATCCTGACCCAAACCAGCGCGGCTCATTTTGATCGCTTCAGTCAGAGCTTCAATCGCATTGTCCTGACCAAACACCAGCATCTTCAGACGATCGCCGAGATTTTTCAGCGTATCGCGATCGGTTTGTGACACGCTCTGCTCTGGAATACGCGCAATACGTGCAACCACCGTTTCGATATCGGACACATTAACCGTTTTCTTACGCTTGCTGACGGGGACCAGACGCGCGCGCGCGCCGGCTTCATCAATCACGTCAATTGCCTTGTCAGGCAGGTGGCGATCGTTGATGTATTTCACCGCCAACTCCACCGCCGCACGCACCGCTTTCGCGGTATAACGCACGTCATGGTGCGCTTCGTACTTCGGCTTCAGACCATTGAGGATTTGCACGGTTTCTTCCACAGAAGGTTCGGTAATATCGATCTTCTGGAAACGACGCGCCAGCGCACGATCCTTCTCAAAGATGTTGCTGAACTCCTGATAGGTGGTTGAACCCATCACGCGGATTTTCCCGCTGGAGAGCAGCGGCTTGATCAGGTTTGCCGCATCCACCTGGCCGCCCGATGCCGCACCGGCACCAATGATGGTGTGGATTTCATCAATAAACAGGATACTGTTGCTGTCCTGTTCCAGCTGTTTCAGCAGCGCTTTGAAACGTTTCTCAAAATCACCGCGGTACTTGGTACCCGCGAGCAGCGAACCGATGTCGAGAGAGTAGATGGTGCACTCTTTCATCACCTCAGGTACGTCGCCCTGCACAATGCGCCAGGCAAGTCCTTCAGCAATCGCAGTTTTACCGACGCCTGATTCCCCCACCAACAGCGGGTTGTTTTTGCGACGACGGCACAACACCTGAACGGCACGTTCCAGCTCTTTATCGCGGCCGATTAGCGGATCAATTCCGCCGACGCGAGCAAGCTGATTAAGATTGGTGGTGAAGTTTTCCATACGATCCTCCCCGCCTGCTTGCTCTTCGTTAACCGGATTCTCCGCATTGTTCTGCGGCTGGCCGGGTTCGTCTTTACGCGTACCATGGGAGATGAAGTTCACCACATCGAGACGGCTCACTTCGTGCTTGCGTAACAGGTAAGCCGCTTGCGACTCCTGCTCGCTGAAGATAGCGACCAGCACGTTCGCACCTGCAACTTCGCTGCGACCGGATGACTGGACGTGGAACACCGCACGTTGCAACACGCGCTGGAAGCTGAGCGTAGGTTGGGTATCGCGCTCCTCTTCACTGGCCGGCAACACCGGTGTGGTTTGTTCGATGAAGGCTTCGAGTTCCTGACGCAGAGCCACGATATCTACCGAGCAGGCTTCCAGCGCCTCTCTGGCCGACGGGTTACTGAGCAATGCCAGCAACAGATGCTCGACGGTCATAAACTCATGACGGTGCTCGCGCGCTCTGGCGAAAGCCATGTTTAAACTGAGTTCCAGTTCTTGATTGAGCATTTGGCACCTCCCCCAATTATCGCTCTGACAACCTATCTCCTATATGGAGATGGCTTCAGGCTTTTTCTAGCGTACACAGCAACGGATGTTCATTATCGCGTGCATAATTGTTCACCTGGGCTACCTTGGTTTCCGCGACTTCTGCAGTGAATACACCACAGATTGCTTTGCCATGGTAGTGGACTTTCAACATCAGCTGCGTTGCACGTTCAATATCATAAGAAAAGAACTTTTGCAGAACGTCAATAACAAATTCCATAGGTGTATAATCGTCATTGTTCAGAATGACTTTATACATTGAAGGCGGCTTTAACCCTTCGCGTACTTTATCTTCGGCTAGATGTTCAAAATTAAGCCAGTCGTTTGTGTTTGCCATAATGTTCCATCGAAATTCTGCGTTACGGTTGTGCACATTTCTGCGCCCATTCTTAAAGTTTAACATGCCTGTCAAGCCGGTTTTCACTTGAAAAAAACTGGCCCTAAAAGCACATGCGCGACCTGTATCACAAAATTTGCAATAGCGTTAACTGCCTCAAATTTTGATGAATTTATCCCCGTCCGCCAGGGCCGTTTGCTTGACGATAAGGTCCGTTTCTCTACATTCTACTAACACAAGCTGATTGAGTTTTAAACAAGCTCGACTCACAGCTTCAATGACCTCACCTACTTATCAAAATGTCTTGCGAGGGAAGTAAAAGCATGGAGACGGGTACAGTAAAATGGTTCAACAACGCCAAAGGCTTCGGGTTTATCTGTCCGATTAGCGGCGGCGACGATATCTTCGCACACTACTCCACGATCCAGATGGAGGGATACAGAACGCTGAAAGCTGGCCAGCAGGTTCAGTTTGATGTCCATGAGGGACCAAAAGGCAATCATGCCAGCCTGATCGTGCCCTGTGAAGCCACGCAAGCTGCGGTCGCGTGACGCGCAGGCTACTTCACTCATTCTGACCACTCCCGAAAAAAATGCCAGCCGCAGACGCTGGCATTTTTATTTGGCGACGTTCCTCTTTCCTCAATCCGCCCGACCGCGTGCCAGCCACATCACGCGCGCAAATAGCTGATCTAACAGCGGCGGAATCGCCTGTGGCCCGCGTTCAGCCGCAGCCATCGCGATGGCAATCGCCAGCTCAGGTTTCGAGCTATGCTGTATGGCTTTACTAATAATACGCCGCGTATTCATCGGCGCGTTTAACGGCAGGTGCGCCGTATGATGATAAACATCGCTAAAGCCCTGCTTATAGAGAAAATGTTCAATATCTGGCGCAGGGAATTGAGTGAGATGGTCCGCTTCCACACCGTGCGACGGCAGTTGGCTGCGTGCGGTAGCCGCATATTTACTGCCGGCCTGGTCGCCATCAGTGAGCACATGCCAGGCAATCCCCATGCGCTGGGCATACTTCAGCAGCGGCTTAAGACCGGACTGCGCAAACTCAATCACTTTTACCCCCTCCGCCGCAAAGTGATAGCCACGCTGTCGCGCCAGTTCATTGATAATCCACACTTCGGTTTCACCCTCTACCAGCAGCCAGCAGCGGGCAAACAGCGCTGAAGGTCGATTAACGCGGATGTGAAAACCGATGCGGCGACTCTCTTCGGCACTCAACCCTTCCGGGCCAATACGCCAGGCCGCCACGCGCGCCGGTTCACGCACCAGACGACAAATATTCTCCAGCGGTACCTGCGACAGCAGTTCGCCCGAATTGGTGGTGGCGATTTTTTGCAGCGGCATCAGCTCCAGTAGATTCCAGGCCACGGAGAGCATAATGGGATGCAGACGCGTTTCCGGATCCTCTACCAGCAGCAACGGATGTGCGCCTGCGGGCAACGCTTCATTGCCGTGTGCCTGAATTAACAACGAGAACATCCGCAACAGAATCACCTGACGACTGCGTGATTCGGTTCCGGCTATCAGATGGTTGAGCTTATCCAGCGAGCGCCAACCCTGGCTGCCATCACGCAGTTCCGGCGCAACCCGCGCGGCACTGCTGCCCGACTGTTGCACTAAAAAATAGTGTTCCAGCAGTTGCTGCATGGTATGCAAACCCTGCCGTAGCAGATCATCACTCAAGGTTTGTGGACGCACCACCAAATCACGCGTCAGCTTTTCCACTTCCTGTGCTAATGCCGTCAAGGTTGTGGCGCGCCGTTCCGTATCGTTGTCTGCGTGCCGGGCGCGACGACCAAAACGGGCATCGCGTAAACGCAACACCGGATTGGAAGCGCGCAAATGTGCCAGTGCCGCGTCGGTGCCCGCCATTGGTAACACATCGCCGCGTTGATCGATAAACCGCCAGGTGGTTTTTACCCCTTGCTCGTGACGTTTTGCCCGCGTGCTGAAACGGACAAAGCGTCCCTTTTCATCGTGCTGCCAAAAAGGCGCGAACAGCGCGTTGTCATCGTCTTTCTGGCTGCGGAAACGGAATATCAGTTGCAGCTGACGCATGCGGGCATCGAGATCGCCGGGAGGAAAGTGAAAATCGTGTTCCGTGAATTGATAGGGTTCCGCTGCGGGCGCCAGCGACAGCGTCAATGCATCCAGCAGGCTCGATTTACCCCAGGCATTTTCGCCAATCAACAGATTGGTATCAGTCAGCGGCAATGACAGCCGATTAATGCCGCGAAAACCATGAATATCGATATGTTCCAGAATCATCATACAATCCATCTGCTACTTTGCCTGAGCATGGTCTGCCACGCTGCGTTGGTCAAGTCAGCCACGGGAGAAAAGGTTTACACTTCAAACGTTTTTCGCTAGCGTTGCAGCCCTTCAAACATGGATAGAAACCCAACATGTACGGATTGATCATCATCCTGTTGCCGCTGATTCTCGGCTATCTGCTGCCGCTGCGACACACCAACCTTTTGCACGCTGTTGCCCGCACGCTGAGCGCGCTGGTTTACATCATTCTGTTCTTTATGGGCACCAGCCTGGCATTTCTCGATAACCTAAGCAGTAATCTGCTCGCCATTTTCCACATTGCGTTGGTGAGCATGCTGAGCATTCTGGCCTGCTCGCTGCTGGCATTTTGGCTGCTCGAGCGGCGTTGGCCGTGGCGACATCAGCACAAACCCCAAGCGCTACCGTCACGTCTGCACATGGCGCTGGAGTCGCTTAAGCTGTGCGGATCGGTGCTGGCGGGTTTTCTGCTGGGACTAAGCCAATGGGCGCCGCTGCGCCATGCATCGACCATTAGCGAATACGCCTTAATGCTGATGCTATTGCTGGTCGGCATTCAGCTGCGCAGCAGCGGCATGACACTGCGTCAGATCACCATTAATCGGCGCGGCATGGTGGTGGCGCTGGTCTCCCTGTGTAGCGCGCTGGTCGGCGGCATGATTGCAGCGCTGCTGCTGGATCTGCCGATCAAAACCGGTCTGGCGTTAGCCAGCGGTTTCGGCTGGTATTCACTTTCCGGCATTCTGATGAGCGAATCGTTCGGCCCGGTGATTGGCAGCGCCGCCTTCTTCAACGATCTGCTGCGCGAACTGATCACCATCATGCTGATCCCGCTGTTAATTACCCGTCAGCGTAGTATGACGCTGGGCTTAAGCGGCGCCACCTCAATGGATTTCACCCTGCCGATCCTGCAACGCACCGGCGGCATGGAAATCGTGCCTGCCGCGATTGTGCACGGTTTTATTATGAGCTTGCTGGCGCCGATCCTTATTGCGCTGTTCTCGGCGTAATCTGCGCAGCGCATTTTTTCACGGCTACGCGCCTGCTTCATCGTCTACGCTTTCTGACTGACACGTTTTCGCCATCGGCATGGATGGCTCAACACCAGAAAGGAGCAAACGATGAAGCAAACTGTGGCGGCACTGCTGGCAAAAACCCTCGAAAACGCCGGTGTGAAGCGCATTTGGGGCGTAACCGGCGACTCACTCAACGGGCTGAGCGACAGCCTAAATCGTATGGGCACTATTGAATGGATGCCCACGCGCCATGAAGAAGTCGCGGCCTTCGCGGCTGGAGCCGAAGCACAAATCAGCGGCGAACTGGCAGTCTGCGCTGGATCCTGTGGCCCAGGAAACTTGCACTTAATCAATGGGTTGTTTGATTGTCACCGTAACCATGTTCCGGTATTAGCCATCGCGGCCCACATTCCCTCCAGCGAAATCGGCAGTAGCTACTTCCAGGAAACCCATCCGCAGGAGCTGTTCCGTGAGTGCAGCCACTACTGTGAGCTGGTTTCCAATCCCGAACAGTTGCCGCAAGTGCTGGGCATCGCGATGCGCAAAGCGATTCTTAATCGCGGCGTCTCGGTGATTGTGATTCCCGGCGATGTGGCACTGCAGCCCGCCCCGGAAAGCGCGCGTAGCGAATGGTATCCACCGCAGCTGCCGCATGTGGTGCCATCCGCCAGCGAAGTGGCTCGGTTAGCCGAGACGTTGAACTGCGCGAAAAATATCACGCTGCTGTGCGGCAGCGGTTGCGCTGGCGCGCATGCAGAAGTGGTCAAACTGGCGGAAACGCTGAAAGCGCCGGTGGTACACGCCATGCGCGGGAAGGAGCACATCGAATACGATAATCCTTACGACGTCGGGATGACCGGGTTAATTGGTTTCTCATCGGGTTTCCACGCGATGATGAACGCCGACACCCTGGTGCTGCTCGGCACGCAATTCCCCTATCGCGCTTTCTATCCGGCAGATGCCAAAATCATTCAGATCGATATCAATCCCGGCAGTCTCGGCTCACATAGCCATGTCGATATGGCGCTGGTCGGTGATATCAAAACCACCTTGCATGCGCTGCAACCGCAGCTCACCAGTAAAACCGATCGCCAGCATCTGGACAAGGCGTTGGAACATTATGTCGATGCGCGTAAAGGCCTTGATGAACTGGCAACGGCTAACGACAAGCTGCCGATTCATCCGCAATATCTCGCCCAGCAAATCAGTGAATACGCCGATGACGACGCCATTTTCACCTGCGACGTGGGCACACCAACGGTATGGGCGGCACGCTATCTGAAGATGAACGGCAAACGTCGACTCATCGGCTCGTTTAATCACGGGTCGATGGCCAACGCCATGCCACAGGCGCTGGGCGCACAGTCGCTGGACAAACAGCGTCAGGTGGTGGCGCTGTGCGGTGATGGCGGCTTTAGCATGTTAATGGGCGATTTCATTTCGGTGGCGCAGCTGAAGTTGCCGGTGAAACTGGTGATCTTCAACAACAGCGTGCTGGGCTTCGTTGCGATGGAGATGAAAGCCGGCGGTTATCTGACTGATGGTACCGATCTCGAGAACCCGGATTTCGCCGCGATTGCCGCCGCCTGCGGCATCAAAGGTATGCGCGTGGAGAAAGCCTCCGAGCTGAACGGCGTGCTGCAGGAAGCCTTCGCTCACGATGGTCCGGTACTGATTGATGCGATTACCGCCAAAGAAGAGTTGTCGATGCCGCCGCAGATCAAAGCGGAGCAGGCCAAAGGTTTCAGCCTGTATATGATGCGCGCCATTCTGAATGGACGCGGTGATGAGATCGTGGAACTGGCGAAAACCAACTGGCTGAGGTAAAACAATTCAGGCCAGACATGATGATAACGCGGGCACTTTGCCCGCTTTTTTATTTCAGGAGAGCGACGTGATCGATTTACGCAGTGATACCGTAACCCGCCCCAGTGCTGCCATGCTCGATGCCATGATGGCGGCGGAAACTGGCGATGATGTCTACCGCGATGACCCCACCGTACAGGCACTGGAAGTTGAAGCGGCCCGCTTGAGTGGCAAGGCCGCTGCGCTGTTTTTCCCCACCGGCACCCAGGCAAATCTGGTGGCGCTGCTGTGTCACTGCCAGCGTGGTGATGAATATATCGTTGGTCAACAGGCGCACAACTACAAATACGAAGCCGGTGGCGCAGCGGTGCTGGGCAGTATTCAGCCACAGCCGATTCTGCACGCCGAAGATGGTTCTCTGCCGCTGGCCGACGTTGCTGCCGCTATCAAACCCGATGATTTCCACTTCGCTCGCACGCGTTTGCTTAGCCTAGAAAACACCCATCACGGTAAGGTGCTGCCGTTGAGCTACCTCGAACAAGCGTGGCGATTCACCCGCGAGCGCAAGCTGGCGCTGCATATTGATGGCGCGCGTATATTTAATGCCGTGGTGGCGCAGAATGTAGAGCTGGAAGCGATTGCGCGTTACTGCGACACCTTGACCATCTGCCTGTCAAAAGGCCTCGGCACGCCGGTCGGTTCGCTGCTGTGTGGCGATGAGGCGTATATCGAGCAGGCGCGGCGCTGGCGCAAAATGACCGGCGGCGGCATGCGTCAGGTGGGCATTCTGGCAGCGGCTGGCTTGTATGCATTGCAACACAATGTGGCACGCCTTGAAGAGGATCACGACAACGCGGCGTGGTTAGGCGAGCAGCTGAGCGCCATCGGCGTTGAGGTGCTGAATCAGCACACCAATATGTTGTTTGTGAAAGTAGCGCCAGAGAAAGTTGAAGCGCTGAAAAGCTGGATGCAATCGGGCGACGTGCTAGTCAGCGTCGGGCCGGTAACGCGTATCGTGACGCATCTGGATGTCAGCCGTCAGGATTTGCAACGGCTGGTGGCGCACTGGCAGGCATTCCTGCAGCAGTAAATCCTGGTACGCGCAATGCTTCGTCGGGTCGCCAATGCTGGCGACTCATACGCTACATCACTGCGCCGCACCGTATTTCGCCAGCAGCGCGCGGGCAATCGCCAGGGTTTCCGCATCGGCGATCCCGCGATAATCTGCTGGACGGAAGTGCATCTGAAACGCCGCAATCAGCTTGCGCTGCATTTGTGGCGTGGTTGCTGCGGCGACGTCATAACCGTAGCGCTGCAACGCCCCCAGCAACACCTCTTGATCCACCGCTTCATCCGCAGCACGTCCGTTGAGATAGCGCTGCACCGTAGCCTGCTCAGGCCATGCACCTACACCTTGCGCAGCCAGCTGCTGCCAGGGGAACAGCGGACCCGGATCGTGCTTGCGCTGCGGCGCGATATCGCTGTGCCCCACCACATTTTCCGGCGAAATGCCGTAGCGCTGCGTAATGTCTTCTACCAGCGCCTTCAGCGCATCGATCTGTGCTGGAGTAAAGGGCTGCCACTGTAAGCCCGTCAATGTTCGACGGTAACCGCTATTAACCATCTCAATGCCAATCGAGGTGTCATTGATGCGCGTTGCACCGCGCCAGAAGCTGGGGCCAGCGTGCCACGCTAGCTGGCTTTCCGGCACCAGCTGCCAAATGATGCCCTGCGCATTCTTCTGCGGCGGATGACGGGGAATTAAATAATGCGCGCTCACTTCACGATCGGTCAGCGTTGCCAGGGAACTGGAAAAATCCTCAGCGGTATAGTGAATCACCACCACTTTGATGCGTGGCCGCGCGCCCTGCGCCGGATGCGCGGTATCCACCCAATAGCCGTGACGCGCTTCAATCGATGACTGACAGGCGCTCAGCAGCAACGCCATCGCCAGCAGGAAAACCACGCGCATTAGCGAATAATCACCGCGGTGCCGGTGACGCTCACCATCAACATGCTGCCCTCTTTGCCCACGGTTTCGTAATCGATATCGATTCCCACCACCGCATTGGCACCCAGTGCTTTGGCCTGCTCTTCCAGCTCTTTAAAGGCGATCTGCCGCGCTTTGCGTAACTCTTTTTCGTACGCACCAGAACGGCCACCAACGATATCGCGGATACCGGCGAAGAAGTCGCGGAAGATGTTGGCGCCCAGAATCGCTTCGCCCGCAACCACACCGCAATATTCACTGATGCTGTGTCCTTCCAGCGTAGGCGTAGTGGAAAATTTCATACTTTCTCCTTTTCTGAATCAGCGAGTTATAGCTCTTACGGCGTAAAAGCAAGGCTATACTCTATGCTAAAAATGGCGCTTTGCCAGTGAACAATAAGGAAATCGAGATGAGAAACCATGCCTTTGCGCTGCTTATTCCCGCTGCGTTACTGCTGAGTGCTTGTACCACCGTTGAGCCAGTGATTAAGGATAATGGCCCGCGCACCGCTGCCTGCGTTGAGGGTGGTCCGGACAGCGTGGCGCAACAGTTCTATGATTTACGCGTCAGCCAGCCCACTCAGGGCTTGCCGGATAGCACCCAGCTGGCGAAATATCGCCCTTACCTGAGCGATCGTTTGTATCAGAAACTGCTGAGCGCCAACAGCCAGAATCCGAAACCGGCAGCGTGGACCCGCGGCGATCTGTTCTCAAGCCTGGCGCAAGGACCGACTTCGGCGGATGTCGCCAGTGCTTCGACCATCCCTAACCGTGATGCGCGCAACATCCCGCTGCGCGTGGATTTGAGCCGCGATGATAAAACGTGGCACGACGAAGTGCTCATGATCCACGAAGGCACCTGCTGGGTCGTGGATGATGTGCGTTATGTCAGCGATGTGCCGCACGTTAACGGTGGTTCATTGACGCAGCTGCTGGAAGCGAAAAAATAGTCGTTCACTTTTCCAGCACTCCGTTCTATTGATTAGCGCGCCGCATCCTTGCGGCGCTTTTTGTTTATAATTTGTGAACTAAATTCGCCTCGTCAGCCCTTACCCGCCGTGAGTGGCGCGATATTGTGCTACGCTTTGGATGTTTCACTGCTCTTTAATAAATATTAACCCACCACAATTGCATAACTATTCTGGTGACGTTAAAATCCGCGACACTAATTACTATTCATTTTTAGCGCATGAGTATTCAACTAAACGCCATAAACTGTTTTTACGGTGCCCATCAGGCACTGTTCGATATCAACCTGGCTTGTCCGCAGGGAGAAACGCTGGTGTTGCTCGGCCCGAGTGGCGCGGGTAAAAGTTCGCTCCTGCGCGTGCTCAATTTGCTGGAGCAACCGCGCTCCGGCAGCCTGCATATTGCCGGCAACCAGTTTGATTTCACCAAAGCCCCCTCTGACAGCGCGATTCGCGAGCTGCGTCAGAACGTCGGCATGGTGTTTCAGCAATACAATCTGTGGCCGCACCTCACCGTGGTGCAAAACCTGATTGAAGCCCCATGCCGCGTGCTCGGTCTCAGCAAAGACGCTGCGCGTGCGCGTGCCGAAAAGCTGCTGGATCGCCTGCGCCTGACGCCGTATGCCGATCGTTTCCCGCTGCACCTTTCCGGCGGTCAGCAGCAGCGCGTTGCCATTGCACGTGCGCTGATGATGGAACCGCAGGTGTTGCTGTTTGACGAACCGACCGCCGCACTCGATCCCGAAATCACCGCCCAGATCGTTAGCATTATTCGTGAGCTGGCACAGACCAACATCACGCAAGTGATCGTGACACATGAAGTGGAAGTGGCGCGTAAAACCGCCAGCCGCGTGGTGTACATGGAAAACGGTCACATTGTGGAGCAAGGTGATGCCAGCCACTTTACACAGCCGCAAACCGACGCGTTTGCTAATTATCTTTCGCATTAAGTCAGGAAGCTTCTAATGAAAAAAGTTGTAATTGCTGCCCTCCTTGCCGGCCTGAGCCTGAGCGCTTCTGCGGCACAGACATTGCGTTTCGCCACCGAGGCTTCCTATCCTCCGTTTGAATTCGTCGACTCTGACAATAAAATTCAGGGCTTTGATGTCGATCTGGCTAACGCGCTGTGTAAAGAGATGGATGCGACCTGCACCTTCACTAATCAGGCGTTCGATAGTCTGATTCCAAGCCTGAAGTTCCGCCGTTTCGATGCGGTAATGGCCGGCATGGACATCACCCCAGATCGTGAGAAACAAGTGCTGTTCTCCAAGCCGTATTACGACAACTCCGCCATCTTCATCGCGCAGAAAGATAAAGTCGCTGACGTCGCTGCATTAAAAGGTAAGCGTGTCGGCGTGCAGAACGGCACCACGCACCAGAAATACCTGTCTGACAAGCATAGCGATATCACCGTTGTGCCTTACGACAGCTATCAAAATGCGGTGCTTGATCTGAAAAATGGCCGTATCGATGCGGTGTTCGGTGACACTGCGGTGGTGAATGAGTGGCTGAAGCAGAACGCCAACCTCGCACCGCTGGGCGAGAAAGTGACCGACAAAGATTACTTCGGTACCGGCTTAGGTATTGCAGTGCGCCAGGGCAACACTGAGCTGCAGGGCAAATTCAATGCCGCCCTGGAGAAGATCAAAGCCGACGGCACCTACAAAACCATCTACAGCAAATGGTTCCAGCAGTAATTTCTGATGAATGAAATGATTCCACTCGCAAGCGCCGCCGGGATGACCGTCGGCCTTGCCGTTTGTGCACTGATCGCCGGCCTTGTGCTGGCGATGATTTTTGCTGGCTGGGAATCGGTGCGCTGGAAACCGCTGGCATGGATCGGCACCGGTCTGGTGACGCTGATTCGTGGCCTGCCGGAAATTCTGGTGGTGCTGTTTATCTACTTCGGCGCCTCACAGCTGCTGTTGACGCTCTCCGATGGCTTCCACATCAATCTAGGTCTGTTCAACATTCCGGTGCAGGTGCAGATTGAGAACTTTGACGTCAGCCCCTTCCTGTGCGGCGTGATTGCGCTAGCGATGCTCTATTCCGCCTATGCGTCACAGACCCTACGTGGCGCGCTCAAAGCGGTGCCGGTCGGTCAATGGGAATCGGGTCAGGCGCTTGGCATGAAAAAGTCGGCGATTTTCCTGCGCCTGATTATGCCGCAGATGTGGCGTCATGCGCTGCCAGGCCTCGGAAACCAGTGGCTGGTGCTGCTGAAGGATACCGCGCTGGTATCGTTGATCAGCGTGAATGACCTGATGCTACAGACCAAAAGCATTGCTACGCGCACGCAAGAACCCTTTACCTGGTATCTGGTGGCGGCGGCGATCTATCTGATCATCACGCTGTTCAGTCAGGCCGTGCTGCGCCGCATTGAATTGCGCACCACGCGTTTCGAGCGAGGGGCTTAAGCATGCTGGATTACTTACCCGAGCTGCTCAAAGGGCTGCATACCAGCCTGACGCTGACCGTGGCATCGTTGATTGCCGCGCTGGTGCTGTCGCTGCTGTGCACCATTGTACTGGCGCTCAAAGTGCCGGTACTAAACTGGATAGTCAAAGGCTATATCACGCTGTTTACCGGCACCCCGCTGCTGGTGCAGATCTTCCTGATTTATTACGGACCCGGCCAGTTTCCCAGCATCCAGAACATTCCGTGGCTCTGGCATCTGCTGTCGCAGCCCTGGCTGTGTGCGCTGCTGGCGCTGTCACTGAACAGCGCCGCTTACACTACGCAGC
The DNA here is from genome assembly GCF_000282675.1 of Pantoea sp. GM01. Classification (NCBI taxonomy): domain Bacteria; kingdom Pseudomonadati; phylum Pseudomonadota; class Gammaproteobacteria; order Enterobacterales; family Erwiniaceae; genus Pantoea; species Pantoea sp. GM01. Next base: position 149,064 of record NZ_AKIU01000028.1, read on the forward strand.
TGTTTTACGGCGCGATGCGCGCCATTCCATCCGGTCAGTGGCAATCCTGCGCCGCACTGGGTATGAATCGCAAAGACACGCTGCGCATTCTGCTGCCGTACGCCTTCAAGCGCGCCCTTTCGTCTTATTCCAACGAAGTGGTGCTGGTATTTAAAAGTACCTCGCTGGCTTACACCATTACGTTGATGGAAGTGATGGGCCACGGACAGCTGCTGTATGGCCGCACTTACGACATTTCGGTCTACGCCGCCGCTGGCCTGATCTATTTGGTGGTTAACGGTTTGCTGACGCTCATGATGCGCCTGGTGGAAAAACGTGCGCTGGCGTTTGAGCGCCGCAACTGATGTCAACAGAGCGGGCGCCGATTAAGGTGCTCGCCCTTTCATATTATTAAGCAAAAATATTGCATATAAATTCATTAACTGGCATCGTGTAACCCGTTCCGTCTCTGGCAAGGTTTACAGGAGTTATATAATGAAAAAATGGATCGTTGCTGCTGCGCTGGCAACTCTGGCAATGAATGCTTATGCGGCGGAAAAAATCCGCTTCGCCTCTTCCGCAACTTATCCCCCTTTCGAATCGCTCGATCACGACAATCAAATCGTCGGCTTCGATATCGATCTGGCAAAAGCACTGTGTCAGCAAATGAAAGCGGAGTGCAGCTTCACCAATAATGCTTTCGATAGCCTGATTCCCTCGCTGAAATTCCGTCGCTACGACGCAGTGATTTCAGGTATGGATATCACCGCCGATCGTAGCAAGCAGGTGGATTTCACCCAGCCTTACTACGCCAACTCCGCCATCGTGATTGCGCACAAAGGTCAGTTCAGCGACTTCAGCCAGCTGAAAGGCAAACGTGTCGGCGTTGAGAATGGCACCACACATCAGAAATACCTGCTGGAGAAGCATCCGGAGGTGGTGGCGGTAGCCTATGACAGCTATCAAAACGCGATTCTTGATTTGAAAAACGGTCGCCTGAACGGCGTGTTTGGTGACACGGCGGTGGTCAATCAGTGGCTGAAGGCCAATGAGGATCTCAGTGCAGTGGGCGAGCATATCACCGATACCGATTTCTTCGGCACCGGCTTAGGCATTGCGGTACGTAAAGGCAATGCGCCGCTGCTAAACGAGCTAAATAGCGCGTTAGTGGCGTTGAAAGCCAACGGCACCTGGCAGCAGATTAATCAGAAGTGGTTCCCGGAATAAGTCTGATGGGATGGCGTGGCGCCGCCTGACAGATTCTGTACGGCAGGCGTTACGCTGTTCTCTTTGTCAGCAAACACAGCACTTCAAAATGCGCGGTGTGCGGGAACATGTCGAACAGCTGCACACGGCTGACGTCATAATCCGTTAGACGCGCGATATCCTGCGCCATGCTGGTGGGATTGCAGCTGGAATAGAGAATATAATCAGGCGCCATCTCACTGAGATAAGCACACAACTCCGCACCAATGCCGCGACGCGGCGGATTGACCAGCACCAGCTGCGGCACGGCTTCCCGTGAAGTAGCGAACTGGGTGGAATCCAGCGCGGCAAAGCTCACCTTCTCCAGCCCCAACTGCTGCGCCGACTGCTGCGCACAGGCGATGGCTTCGGCGTTGATTTCAATCCCGGTCAGCTGCATGTCTGGCGTCGCGCAGTGCAAACCAAACCCGCCAACGCCACAAAACAGATCCCACATGCTGCTGACCTGCAGCTGCGCCACCCAATCGCGCGCGGTGGCGTAAAGATTGGCGGCAACCTGCGGGTTGGTCTGGAAGAAGCTTTGCGGGCGAATATAGAGCGGCACCTGATTAAAACGTTCAGCCAGCGCTTGATCCGGCGTCAGCGCGATCTCTTCATCACCTTCAAGGATCGCCATGTGCACCGGCTGAATATTCGCGGAGATCACTTTCAGCTGTGGTAACTGCTGCTGCAGCCACGGCAGTGCCGCACGTAGCTGCGCCAGCTTAGTGGTGGATCGCAGCACAAAGCGCAGCATCATGCCGCCCTGGGTGCTTTCAGTCAGCAGCAAAAACTTCAGCTCACCGCGTTTGCGCGCCACGTTATACGGGGTTAACCCCGCGCGGGCGATAAAGGGCTTAAGTACCTCGAACACCGCACCGAAGCTGTCGGGATAGAGCGGGCAGGCACACAAATCAACCGGTTCACCGTCGCGCGCCACCATACCGAGGATGGGACGCTCTACGCTGCCGCTGACCACCATTTTGGCTTTATTACGCAACCCTTGCTGCTCAGACTCAACCGGCGGCAACCACTCGGCGACCGGCCTTTCCGCCAGCAGCTGCTCCAGAAGCGACTGTTTGTCGTTGAGCTGTTGTGGATAGGGTTTTTCCAGCCACTGGCACGAGCGACAGCGACCGGCATCATAAAGCACGCAATACATGGAAAGGCCTGTATTCAGAATCGGGAAAAAAACGGGGGCCGATTGTATCACCGGTGCCGGAAAAAAGCGCGGCTGCTGGCGGGCACAAACAGCAGCAGCAGTACCAACACATCCGGCAGCTTTTGCTGCAGGGTATGATGAATAATCTGCGCATTGCTTTCGCCGGGAATGCTGAAAATCTCCGGGTAAATCCAGCCAACCGAAGCCATCAACATATAGAAAAGCACAATGATTTGCGTGACAACATAGCCCCAGCGTCCACGGTTATTGCCCCGCATCAGGGTGAAGGCACAGCGCAGTTCAAACAGGAAAATCAGCTGGCTGGCGATAAAAATCAGCGTGGAATCCCAGGCCTGCGCGCTACGATGCACAAAGTTGGCAAGTTCGTCGTAACCCAGTTCGTTGGCCAGCATCAACACGCTGAGGCAGCGCGTGATAATAATCGCGCTGCCCGCCACCATGACCGGCACCGGCGTCGCGTTAATCATTGAACCGTTTTTCAGGGTTTCCGACATGGTTTAGCTCCGTCACCATAATAAAACGGGCCGAAATAATCAGCCCGTTCTTATGGTGGCAAATGTTACGATGTTCAGCCACGTTTTGCTTTCTGAATATCGCGTAATCGCTGCTTTTCTTCGTGCGCCATAAAGCGCCAGGCGATAAAACCGACTAAACCGACGACAAACAGAATCAACGATGCCAAGGCGTTGATCTCCGGATTTACCCCACGCCGCACGGTGGCAAAAATCGCCATCGGCAAGGTGGTTGCGCCTGGACCCGTGACGAAGCTGGCGATCACCAAATCGTCGAGCGATAGGGTAAACGCCAGCAGCCAGCCGGTGACAATCGCGGGTGCGATCATCGGCACGGTGATCACGAAGAACACTTTCACCGGTGTGGCACCGAGATCCATCGCCGCTTCTTCTATCGAGCGATCCAGTTCACGCAGACGCGAGTTGATCACCACCGCCACGTAAGCGGTACAGAAGGTCACGTGCGCCAGCCAGATAGTCAGCATGCCGCGATCGCTCGGCCAGCCAAACGTATTGCCCATCGCCACAAACAGCAGCAGCAAAGATAAACCGGTGATGACATCAGGCATGACCAGCGGCGCCGTCAGCATAAAGGCGAAACCGTTATGCCCGCGGAAGCGGCCAAAGCGCACAATCACCACCGCCGCCATAGTGCCGAGCACCACCGCCATCGTTGCTGAGAGCGCGGCGATAGTCAGGCTAAGCCCCACCGCATCGAGCATTGCCTGATCCTGGAACAGCACTTTGTACCAGTGGAATGAGAAGCTATCCCACACCGTCACCAGCGGCGAACTGTTGAAGGAGTACACCACCAGCAGCAGCATCGGCGCGTACAGGAACATAAAGCACAGCACCAGAATCACGGTGCGCCACGGAGATCGAATGGTAGGTAACTGGCTCACTCTTTCTCTCCCACTTCACGGTTCTGATGCTTGTGGAACCAGATGATCGGTAATATCAGAATCAACAGGATGATCACCGCCAGCGCGGACGCTACCGGCCAATCGCGGTTGTTAAAGAACTCCTGCCACAAAATGCGCCCAATCATGATGCTGTCCGGACCGCCGAGCAGTTCAGGAATCACGTATTCGCCGACCGCCGGAATAAACACCAGCATTGAGCCGGCAATAATCCCGCCTTTGGTCAGCGGGACAATCACGCTAAAGAAGGTCTTTAACGGACGCGCGCCGAGATCCAGCGACGCTTCCACCAGCGAATAATCAATACGCGTCAGCGCGGTATAAATCGGCAGCACCATAAACGGCAGATAGCAGTAAACGATACCGATATACACCGCGGTATTGGTGTAGAGAATCACCAGCGGGTGATCGATCACCCCGAGCCACATCAGGAAACGGTTAAGAATGCCGTTGTTGTTGAGCAGCCCCATCCACGCGTAAACGCGCACCAGGAATGAGGTCCACGACGGCAGAATCACCAGCAGCAGCAAAATGGTGCGCATTGACGGCTTGCTGTGCGCCACCGCCCACGCCAGCGGATAGCCGATCATCAGGCAGATAATGGTCGAAATGCCCGCCACTTTCAGCGACGTCAGATAGGCATCGGCGTAAAGCGGATCGTCGGTCAGCGTAAAGTAGTTACCGAGATTGAGCACCAGATTGAGCTGACCATCTGCCCACGTAACCAAATCGGTATACGGCGGAATGGCGCGCGCAATATCGGCGAAGCTGATCTTCAGCACAATCAGGAATGGCAGCAGAAACAGCAGGATCAGCCACAGATAAGGCAGCGCAATCACCAGCTTGCGGCCGTGTTGCATTTTGATGCGCGTTGCCCAGCGCTGCAGCGGCGTGCCCACGACTTTAGGCACGCGGCGTTGAGAAATCTGGCTCATATCGCCCCCTTAAACCGTCAGAACCACACAGCTGTCAGCGTCCCAGCAGAGACGGACTTCATCGCCCCAGGTTGGCGCGCCTTTGCGGTAGCGATGGGCATTTTGCAACTGTGCGCTAATCATCTGGCCGCTGCGCAGACGCACGTGATAAATCGACAGGTCGCCAAGATAGGCAATGTGCACCACTTCACCGACGGCAAAGTTGCAGCCATCGGCCGGCACTTCCTCGCACAGCATTACTTTTTCCGGGCGCAGCGCAACGTGCACCGGCACGTTATCGACGACGGAGACATCAGTTTGCACCTTCAGCGGATGCACTAAGCCCGGCGCATCAATGATCAGTGCGTCTTCACCGCGGTCGCGCAGCAGGCCTTCAAACACATTCACCGAACCGATGAACTCGGCGCTGTAACGGCTGGTTGGATGCTCGTAAATCTCTTCCGGCTCACCAATCTGCACGAATTTGCCGCGGTTCATGATGGCGATGCGGCCCGCCATGGTCATCGCTTCTTCCTGATCGTGCGTCACCATCACGCAGGTGGCGCCCACACGCTCAAGAATATCGACCACCTCATGCTGCATGCGGTCACGCAGCTTTTTATCCAGCGCGCCCATCGGTTCATCAAGCAGCAGCAGTTTCGGACGCTTCGCCAGGCTACGCGCCAACGCCACACGCTGACGCTGGCCGCCAGAGAGCTGATGCGGCTTACGTTTGGCAAACTCCTGCATGTGCACCAGCGACAGCATCTCTTCGACGCGGCTGTTAATTTCGCCTTTCGGCAGTTTGTCCTGCTTCAGACCAAAGGCAATGTTCTGCTCCACCGTCATGTGCGGGAACAGCGCGTAGGACTGAAACATCATGTTGATCGGGCGTTGATACGGCGCTACGTGCGAGAGATCCTGACCATCCAGCACAATCTGGCCGCTGGTCGGCGGTTCGAATCCCGCCAGCATACGCAGCAGCGTGGATTTACCACAGCCGGAAGCACCCAACAGCGCAAAAATTTCACCTTTGTAAATGGTCAAACTGACATCATCCACGGCGTGCTGGCCGTCAAAAGATTTGGTCAGATTGCGAATTTCCAGCAGCGGCGTCAACGCCTTAGCGGTTTTATTTGGGGGGCGGGGAATCGCGTCGTTCACTAACATTTCTCCGGCGCTAAAATCGCGCGGCACAGCCAGCCGCTAAAAATGGCACAACAGAGGCCAGTACCGCGCCTCTGCTGTCGTCTTCAGGCAATACTCGTTCAGAACGAGTTACTTACCACTTTTTACTTTAGTCCATGCACGGGTACGCACACGATCCAGTTTCGGATCCTGGACCTTGAGCACAAACAGTTTGGCCATGGCATCCGGCGTTGGGAAAATGCCCGGATTGTTGCGCACGTCCGCATTAATCAGCGGCAGCGAGGCTTTGTTACCGTTGGCATAGTTCATGTTGTTGGAAACATCAGCAATGACTTTTGGATCCATCATGTAGTTGAGGAATTTATATGCGCCTTCCACATTTTTCGCGTCTTTTGGAATCGCGAACATGTCGAAGAACGCCAGGGCGCCCTGCTTCGGCACGATATAGCCCAGATGCACGCCGTTATTGGCTTTATCCGCACGATCTTTCGCCTGCAGGATATCGCCCGACCAGCCAATCGCTACGCAGATGTTGCCGTTCGCCAGGTCGTTGATGTACTGCGACGAGTGGAAGTAACGGATGTTCGGACGCAGTTTCAGCAGCAAATCGGTCGCCGCGCCAGAGTAATCTTTCGCGTCAGAGCTGTTGGGATCTTTGCCAAGGTAGTTGAGCACGGTAGCGAAAATCTCTTCCGGTGCATCAAGGAAGGAGACGCCGCAACCTTTCAGTTTTTCCAGGTTTTCCGGTTTCAACACCAGATCCCAGCTATCCAGCGGTACATCTTTGCCCAGTGCGGCTTTCACTTTATCGACGTTATAGCCGATGCCGGTGGTGCCCCACAGATAAGGGATCGCGTATTTGTTACCGGGATCGTGCTGGGCCACTTTCGCCATCAGATCGGGATCGAGGTTTTTATAGTTTGGCAGCTTGCTCTTATCCAGCTCCTGGAACACGCCCGATTGCAGCTGACGCGCAAGGAAACTCGACGATGGCACTACCACGTCATAACCGGTACTACCGGCCATCAGTTTGCCTTCCAGCACTTCGTTGGAATCGAAAACGTCGTAAACCACTTTATCGCCGGTCAACTTCTCAAAGTTCGGCACCGTGTCAGCCGCGATATAATCTGACCAGTTATACACATGCAGCGTTTTATCTTCTGCCTGAGCACCGGCGGCCGCAGCCATCAGCACACCAGCAACCACACCTGGCAACCATTTTTGACGTTGGTTGAACATGTTTTCCTTCCTCCTGAGCGGGTCATTACAACGCTGTATACACGCGATCCGAACGTTGCGTTTTCTGTAAAAATTACAGGCACACAATGAATCAATATTCAGCGGGAGTTTAATAGCAAAAACCTATAGTTGTGCTGAGGTTGCTTGTCCCAGTCAGCCCCGCAAGGATAGCCCCCCCTTACCTACTGCACCAGATCCCAGCTTAAAAAACGCCTTTTCGCGATAAGTTATGCATGTTTCTGCTATGGGGTTTGGCACTAGTGGCATAAAGCACAACTAATATCTGGCAATAAAGGGCAAAGTGCAGAATAAAAAGTGGTGGGGCAGAAATGAAAACTGCCGCAAAAAGCGGCAGTTAGCGAGGCGGGGAACTCAGTGCAGCATCGCGTGGCTGCTGGTGCTGGGCTGTCGCTCCTCTTCTTCTCCTTCCATGATGAGCAAGTTATTAGCGAAGGCTTCCATAATCACCATGGAAACGCCCTCTTCACTCTGCTTCATAAAGTGGGAGAACTGACCGAAGGTTAATCCGGCGGTGGTGCTGATCGACTGGCAGACAATCAGCTTCGGCAGATTGTCGTCCTGAATATCCACGAAGGCTTTAATCGTGAGCGAGCTGGCGTTGATCTGCGATAAATCGCCCACCAGCGGAATCAGCGCCGTGGGTTTCACTTCTGCCAGCGCGGAGAAGAGGATGACGTTATCCACCAGGTCAATTTTTGCATCAAACACCCCGTCAAAATTCTGCATGTGCGGCAGGTGCAGTGCCTGACAGGCATCGCATTCGAACCAGGTGATATTTTGTTGATCCAGCCAGCGACGCAGCACGTCAATGTCCGGAACGACCAGTGAATCCATCGTAATATCCTGTGGGGTGAAGAAATGAGCGCCTTAGCTTACGGAAAAACCGATCTGGATGCCACGAAAACCGCCGAAAAACGCGGGTTAGCCGCCGGTTTTAGGACGATAGCCGGGGCAAGCATGTTGCTCTATCCATGCGATCATCATGGTCGCGATATCCAAACCGGTAATGCCCTCAATGCCTTCCAGCCCCGGCGAAGCGTTCACTTCCATCACCAGCGGCCCGCGATGTGCGCGCAGAATATCCACACCAGCCACTTCGAGACCGAGCGTGCTGGCCGCTTTCACCGCAATTTCCCGCTCCTGTGCGGTGATCTCCACCGCTCGGGCTTTCCCGCCGCGATGCAGGTTGGAGCGAAAATCGCCCTCTTTTGCTTCGCGCTCAATCGCCGCCACCACTTCATTGCCAATCACTAAGCAGCGAATATCGCGCCCTTGTGCTTCCTTAATAAACTCCTGCACCAAAATATGTGCGTTGAGGCCACGAAAGGCATCGATCACGCTCTCCGCCGCCTGACGCGTTTCCGCCAGCACCACGCCGATGCCCTGGGTGCCCTCCACCAGCTTCACCACCAGCGGCGCACCGCCGACCATGGCAATCAAATCATCGGTATCATCCGGCGAGGAGGCAAAACCGGTGATCGGCATATCAATCCCCTCACGCGCCAGCAGCTGCAGTGAACGCAGTTTGTCGCGCGCGCGGGTAATCGCTACCGATTCATTAAGCGGATAGCTGCCGCGCACCTCAAACTGGCGCAACACTGCCGTGCCGTAAAAGGTGGTGGCGGTGCCGATACGCGGAATCACCGCATCAAAATGCCCCAGCGCCTCGCCGCGGTAGTGCACCGCCGGCGAATCGGAGTTGATATTCATGTAGCAGGAGAGCGGATCGATGATCTGTACCTGATGGCCACGCTCTTCCGCGGCGTCGCGCAGACGTTTACACGAATAGATCGATCCATCGCGGGTGAGAATGGCCATCTTCATTGCAGAGTTCCTTGTACTTAGCGTGTCGCCCAACCCTGCTGATGCAGGTAATCCAGAATAAATGGACGCGTTTCTTTAATGATCAGACGCTGAATCAGCTGGCTCCAGTTTTCAGAACGCTGATTACTGTCGCGCTGCTGATAATAGGCGGTAATTTGCTCATCGTACTGTGCCAGCACGGTTTTATCGACGGGTTGATAACGATTTTCGTGTACCAGCATCGCCTGCGGCATGCGCGGTTTAATGTCCGGCGCATCCGCTGGATGACCGACGCAGAAACCGAACAGCGGCAGCACAAACTTCGGCAGCTCAAGCAGTTCGGTGACTTGAGCAATACTGTTACGAATACCGCCAATAAATACGCCGCCAAGGCCGAGCGATTCTGCCGCGACCATGGCATTTTGCGCCATCAGCGCGGTATCAACGCAGCCGAGCAGCAGCTGTTCAGCGCGTCCCAGCTGCGCATCCGGGCAAATCTGCTGATGACGATTGAAGTCAGCGCAGAACACCCAAAATTCCGCCGCCGCGCTAACCCATGGCTGGCCGCCGGTAAGCTGCACCAGCTGCTCACGTTTTTCCCGATCGGTGATGCGAATAATGGAGGAACACTGCAAAAAGCTGGAGGTTGAGGCCGCTTGTGCCGCTGCAATAATGGCGCTGCGCTGCGCCTCATCAATGTCTTGTTCGGTAAAGGCGCGAATAGAACGGTGGCTGCACAGTAAATCGATAGTCGGCGTCATAATCCTCTCCGGTGGTTACTTCTTTTTGTTGGAATGATTGAACAATTGCGGGGCCATCGCCTTCGCCGTCCGCCACATCATCATCCATGCCGCAGGCAGCATCAGCGCGATGCCCAGAAAAAACAGCAGCGTCGCCAGCGGTTTTTTAGCCATAAAATCCGGCGCGCTCACCCAGTCATTGGTCAGTAGCAGCGCACCCACTACGGCAAGCACGCCGAGCACTTCAAGCAGCAACACGGGTTTGGGTAATGTGGCGAGATTACGCATGCGAGGGTTCCTTTGGCGTACAATCAGTTTTAGCGTCTGCATAGGCAGCAGATATCAGAATAACAGGTAACTTCTTCTTCCTTTAAGCAGGATGGGCGGGCATGATGTGACGCATTATTCACGCTGTGATGTGATTCTAGTCACAAAACAGCAGCGGAAGGAGAGAAGCAATGATTGCAGTGATTTTTGGCCGTTCTAGCTGCCCTTACTGCGTACGTGCAAAAGAGTTGGCGGCTAAGCTGACCAGCGAGCGCGACGATTTTAACTATCAGTACGTGGACATTCAGGCCACCGGCATCACCAAAGCCGATCTGGAAGCGCGTGCCGGCAAGCCGGTCACCACCGTACCGCAGATTTTCCTCGACGATCAGCACATTGGTGGTTACACCGAATTTGCTGCCTGGACGAAAGAAAACCTGGGTATCGAAGCGTAAGATAACGGGCCTGCGGGCCCGTTTATGATCGGGCTATTCAGCCCGCATCGCCAGCATAATCCGCAGCAAGCGCACCAGCAGTGCCCCACATCCCGCCCAGAACAGTGCACTTAAACTCCAGGCCACAATCAGCAAGGCGCTGTGCGTCATCGGTATGACCAGCATCAGCCACATCATTCCCAGCAGCGTGCCACCCAGCGCAATCCACAACGTGCTGACCAGCGGACTCTCTGGCTGCAAAAGCGCCATTAACATCCCCGGTAATAAAAACAGCAGTAATTCTGGTTGTCCGCGCACGGCTTGTTCACTGGCGGCGGCCCAGAAATGGTGTGCATAAATAAACACCAGCGTATAAAGCGTCACGCCCAGAACCGATGCTGGCCAGCGATTATTGCGCTGCAACATAATTAGCCTCAACTTTTACGTTAACAATTATGAAACTTTTTTGCCCTGATGCGCACGACTGGAAATAAAAAGAAACAGCTGGGGGCGAAAGGAATGAAAACTGCCGATAGCTGAGGATGTTAATTATGATTAGAATGACGCCGCTTTAGTATGAGGTCTTAGCTTTTTTGTTGCAGAAACCTTAGCGGTCGGCACAAGATAGCGAAAAAAGTCCTGCTCATCAACTTGTTACAGGTAAAGAAGAAGTTAAACCGTGAACATTAACGTCGCAGAATTGTTAAGCGGAAATGACGTTCTGTTATTATTTGTCGTTTTAGCACTCGGACTTTGCCTGGGTAAATTACGCCTCGGCTCGGTCCAACTCGGTAATTCCATTGGTGTACTGGTTGTTTCGCTAATTTTAGGCCAGCAGCATTTCGCTATTAATACTGACGCCTTAAGTCTTGGCTTTATGTTGTTTATTTTTTGTGTCGGCGTGGAAGCCGGGCCAAACTTTTTCTCAATCTTTTTCCGTGACGGTAAAAATTACTTCTTTTTGGCAATTGTTATGGTGGTTAGCGCGCTGTTAATCGCGTTGACGCTCGGCAAATTGTTCGGCTGGGATATTGGTTTAACCGCGGGCATGCTGGCAGGCTCAATGACCTCGACGCCGGTGTTAGTGGGCGCGGGTGATACGCTGCGGCAAAGCATCAGCGACAGTCATCAACTCACACTGATGCAGGATAACCTTAGCCTCGGTTACGCCCTCACCTATCTGGTGGGATTAGTGAGCCTGATTTTTGGTGCGCGCTATCTGCCGCGCCTGCAGCATCAGGATCTGCCAACCTGCGCGCAGCAAATTGCCCGCGAGCGCGGCCTTGATGCCGATAGCCAGCGCAAAGTGTTTCTGCCGGTCATCCGCGCCTATCGCGTGGGCCCGGAACTGGTGGAGTGGAGCGGCGGCAAAAACCTGCGTGAGCTGGGCATTCATCGCCAGACCGGCTGCTATATTGAGCGGCTGCGCCGCAACGGTATTCTCGCCAGCCCGGATGGAGACGCCATGCTGCAGCTCGGCGACGATATCTCGCTGGTTGGCTATCCCGATGCGCATGCGCGCCTGGATCCCAGCTTCCGCAACGGCAAAGAGGTGTTCGATCGCGATCTGCTGGATATGCGCATCGTTACCGAAGAGATCGTGGTGAAAAACCACAACGCGGTTAACAAACGCCTGAGTCACCTCAAATTGACCGACCACGGTTGTTTTCTTAACCGCGTGATCCGCAGCCAGATTGAGATGCCGATTGATGACAGCATCATGCTAAACAAGGGTGATGTGCTGCAGGTGAGCGGCGAAGCGCGTCGCGTGAAGAGTTTGGCCGACCGCATTGGTTTTATCGCCATCCACAGCCAAATCACCGATCTCCTCGCCTTCTGCGCCTTCTTTATCGTCGGCCTGATGGTGGGCATGATCACCTTCCAGTTCAGCAACTTCAGCTTCGGCATCGGCAACGCCGCCGGATTGCTATTCGCCGGCATTATGCTTGGCTTTATGCGAGCCAACCATCCCACGTTTGGCTACATCCCGCAGGGCGCGCTGACGATGGTGAAAGAGTTTGGCCTGATGGTGTTTATGGCCGGCGTCGGCTTGAGTGCGGGCAGCGGCTTGCAGCACGGTTTTGGCAGCGCAGGCGCATTGATGCTTCTGAGTGGCCTGCTGGTGAGTTTGCTGCCGGTGGTGATTTGCTATCTGTTTGGCGCCTATGTGCTGCGTATGAACCGCGCCCTGCTGTTTGGTGCCATCATGGGGGCACGCACCTGTGCGCCGGCAATGGAGATCATCAGCGATACCGCGCGCAGCAGCATTCCCGCGCTGGGTTATGCCGGCACCTACGCAATTGCCAACGTATTGCTCACGCTGGCGGGCACCTTGATAGTGATAATCTGGCCGCTATTGCCATTCTAAAAATATATTTGACGCAATAACGAACTTTCTTTTGGGGTCGCAGTCTGAATAAGTGCCACTGCTTTTCTTTGAAATCCCCAAATTGTGGAGCCCGCCGGTCAATGACTTGCGGGTTTTTTTATGGCTATCGATCCTGTGGTTTAAGGTTCGCTGCTGCGTAAATTGTCAGCCTGTCCACCGCCTGCGCTATTTTCCAATATTCATGCAACTTTCATCAAAGTTAAACACTCCAACAACCCGCAATAAGATTAAGAGCGCGACTATTTATTCCTGATGCGCGCGCTTTTAGGCTATCAGCTTTATTTTGCTGGCAATTTTTACGCTGGTGTTGTTTGGGTAAACAAGTCGAGGATACGCAATCGTGATGGAAGCACTTAACCACACGCTGTTTTTATGGATCAACGCCACGCAGGATTCACCCCAGTGGCTGATCGGTCTGGCGACGTTTATCGCCAAAGATGTGATTGCCATTGTGCCGCTGCTGATTGTCGCGCTCTGGTTGTGGGGACCGCGCGAGCAGGTGCAATCACAGCGCGAACTGGTGCTAAAAACCGGCATGGCGCTGCTGTATGCATTGAGCATTTCATGGTGCGTGGGTCAGTTGCTGCCGCATCCACGCCCTTTCGCCATCGGTTTCGGCCATCAGTTCCTGTCGCATGCGCCAGACGACTCTTATCCTAGCGATCACGGCACCACCATTTTCACCTTTGCGCTGGCGTTTATCTTCTGGCACCGCATGTGGTCTGGCGTACTGTTGCTGGTCGTTGGTAGCGCCATTGCCTGGTCACGCGTCTACCTTGGCGTGCACTGGCCGTTGGATATGCTGGGCGGATTTTTGGTCGGCATGCTGGGTTGCCTGGCGTCGCACATGGCATGGCAGCTTTATGGTCAGCGGATGCTGGCGTTCACCCATCAGATGTATCGCGCGCTGTTCGCTATGCCGATTAAGAAGGGTTGGATTCGCGAGTGAGCGATGAGGTCGCCATGAGTGGCGACCCAACAAATTCATCAGGTGCGCAGGGCTGCGCACCGTCTAATTAACTAAACCACTTCCCGAACCAGCCGTGGAATTTCATCATCACGAAATCCCAGATCCGGCCAACAAAGCCGCCTTCCGGCACGGCTTCCATCGCCACCAGCGGACGCTGTTCAATGGTTTTGCCATCCAGCTGGAAGTCGATGGTGCCGACCACCTGATTTTTCTCCAGCGGCGCTTCCAGCTGCGGTGAGTTCAGGGTAAAGCTGGCCTTGAGATTTTTCATCTGCCCTTTCGGCACGGTAATCGCCGCGTCTTTGGCCACGCCAAGATTGACCTGGCTGCGATCGCCAAACCACACGCGCTGCTGGGCAAACGGCTTATCAGCTTTAATCGGCGTGACCGTTTCATAGAAGCGGAAACCCCACGTCAGCAACTTCTCGCTCTCGCGGAAGCGCGTTGCATCGGTCGCCGCACCGAGCACTACCGAAATCAGACGCATATCCCCTTCGGTGGCCGATGCCACCAGATTGTTACCCGCGCCAGAGGTATGGCCTGTTTTAATGCCATCCACCTTCAGATTGCTGCTCCACAGCAGGCGGTTGCGGTTCAACTGCTTGATCTTGTTAAAGGTGAACTCTTTTTCACTGTTAAGCGCGTACTCTTCCGGCACATCGCTAATCAGACGTTGACCGATAATCGCCATGTCGCGCGCGGTGCTGTACTGCCCTTCGGCATCCAGACCGTGCACCGTCATAAAGTGAGTATTTTGCAGACCAAAGGCTTTGACGTAGTTATTCATCAAGCCGATAAACGAATCCTGACTGCCCGCCACATAATCGGCCAGCGCAATGCACGCATCGTTGCCGGACTGAATCACCACGCCTTTATTCAGTTCTGATACCGGAATGCGGTCGCCGGGTTTAAGGAACATTAGCGATGAACCGCGCAGTTTTGGATTGCCGGTAGCCCAGGCATCCTGACCGATGGTCACCATATCGTCATTGGTAATTTTGCCCGATTTCAACGCTTGGCCGACCACATAGCTGGTCATCATTTTGGTCAGGCTTGCCGGATCGAGACGCTGATCGGCATTGGATTCCGCCAGCACTTTTCCGCTGTTGTAATCCATTAAGATCCAGGCTTTGGCATCAATTTGCGGTGCTGCAGGTGCCTGCTCAGCCTGCGTGGTGACGGGAATAAAAAGCAGTAATAGTGAAGAAGCAGCCAGCGGCCGCCAGACAGAAGCGAAGGTGTTTTTTCTCATGAGCGTGACCAGATTGTCCTTGTTAAATCTTGGTTTTCTTGCAGGCAAGACGTGTCTCGCCCAACGCTAACGGTTCATGCCAGCGAAAAAAACCGTTCAATCGTAAAGTTTTATAGAGTTTATTAGAGTAACCCTGGCACCAACCGCCCTGCGCTGCCACTTTTGCGCGGCTGACCGCAAAGAAAAATTGCGTGTAATTCCGATTTTTCGCAGAACGGTTAAGCCAGTCACAAATTTCCGCTAACCTGAATCTCATTCAGCCTGAGGAGAGCCGCGATGGACTTAGCCATTTTCGATCTGGATGAAACCCTGATTTGTGAAGACAGCACCAGCCTGTGGCTACGCTGGCTGGTTTCACAGGGATTTGCCCCCGAAGAGATCATTCAGCAGGAGAAAATCCTGATGGAGCAGTATCACACCGGTACGTTATCAATTGAAGAGTATATGAACACCACGCTGGCACCGTTAGCTGGCATGGCAACCATGACCGTCGAAGGCTGGGTACGCCGCTTTATCCATCGCGACATCATGCCGCGCGTCTTTCCTGCTGCGCGCGCGCGCATCGAGTGGCATCAGCAACGCGGCGATACGGTGATGATCATTACCGCCAGCGGCGACCATTTAGCCGTGCCGATTGCCGAACGTCTTGGCGTACACGGTGCGTTGGCGATTGGCGTGGAAGTGGTGGATGAACGCTACAGCGGCCAAACCTACGGCACCATGACCTATCGCGAAGGCAAAGTGACGCGCCTCAGTGACTGGAAAGCCTTACAGCAGGAGCAGCACTTTGAACGCACCTGGGCTTACAGTGATTCCATGAACGATTTGCCGCTGCTGACGCATGCCGATCATGCCTGGGTAGTGAACCCCAACCCGCTGCTGCTACAAGAGGCGCAGCAGCGCGGTTGGGAAGTGTGTAACTGGGTACGTTGAGTTAACCGCGCGGGGTGCTGGCGTCAGCTGCCAGCCCCACTTTCAGCAGCTTGCCATTGGCTTCATCGGTCAATACATACAGATAACCATCCGGTCCCTGGCGCACATCGCGAATGCGCTCGCCACGATCGTCCAGTAACCGCTGCTCTTCCACCACTTTTTCGCCGTTAACCTGTAAACGAATGAGGTTCTTCTCCTTCAGCGCCCCGATAAACAGCGAGTTTTTCCACTGCGGGAAACGTGCGCTGTTGTAAAATGCCATGCCGCTAATGGCAGGAGAGACTTTCCAGTAGTGCAGCGGCTGTTCCGTGCCGTCCACGGCGCTGCCCTTGGCTTCCGGCACCTTTTCACCGCTGTAATCAATGCCGTGAGTGGCCAGCGGCCAGCCATAGTTTTTGCCCTTTTGCGGGATATTCACCTCATCGCCGCCGCGTGGACCGTGTTCGCTTTCCCACATTTGCTGCGTCCACGGATTGAGCGCCAGACCTTGCGGATTGCGCATGCCATAGGACCAGATTTCAGCACGCGCCCCTTTACGGTCAACGAACGGATTATCCGCGGGAATTGCGCCGTCCTGGGTCAGGCGCACGATTTTACCGGAAAGTTTATCCAGCTGCTGTGCGCTGCTGCTGGCGAAGTTATCGCCGAAGGCGATATAGAGAAAACCCTGACGATCAAACGCCAGTCGCGTGCCGATATTCGCGCCACCCGAGAGCTTCGGCGTTTGCTCCAGCACCACCTTAAAATCGCTCAATTGACGATTATCGTCGCTGAGTCGCCCATAACCTACTACGCCGCCAGCGCGTCCACTGGCATCGGCAGTGGTATAACTCAGCCACACGCGACGGCTTTGGGCGAAATCAGGCGCCAACACCACGTCCAGCAAGCCACCCTGGCGATTGGCCCACACTTTCGGCACGCCGCCAATCGGCTGTGACAAGCCTTTGCCCGGCTGCCAACTGCGCAGCTGACCGGATCGTTCAGTAATTAACAGCGTTTGATTGTCGGGCAGAAATGCGACCGACCACGGATGATCGAGCTTGTCTTGCAAAACCTGCACCTGCACACCGGCAGCGAGCAGCGGGGAGGAACAGCTTAAGGCGCCAAACAGAAGCGCGGCGGGCAGTAATCGCATGGCATTCTCCTTTATCACGGTCTGCCGTTAAGGGTAGTCAGCGCGTAACAAAGGATGGGACGGATTTACAAAACATTAAGCCCGGCGCAAGGCCGGGCTCGACGTTACGGTGTGGAAAACGCCACTACATCGCGCACCATCTCATCAATCGCCGGACGGAGATCGTTAAGCGTGATTGGCGTGCTGCTATTTGGCAACGGCTTGCCAAAGGCTTTACGCACCACTTTGATCAGCGGCTTACCGGTCTGCCCATCAACCGCTTCCACTTCGAGGAACAAGGCACTCTCTTGCGTGCGATGTCCGGTGGCCGCCATGGTGCTGGCGACTACCGCAGCGACCGGTACAACTTCATAGAATTGCATGCCTTTGTTTTCGGCCGACACCGCAGTAATGGCTGTTTTCACCACCAACGTTTGTGGACCTTTTTGTGTTACCAGCGGTTTGCGCTCAGAGATTGCGCGTTTTAGCTGGCTATCGGTATAGCTCCGCACCTCGTCCAGTGTTTGCTGACTGACACGTGCATTAGGACGTGGCACCGGATAATAGACCACTGGCGTATAGACCACGCCGCGATAATCCGCATCGCGATAATCGGGAGATACCCAGCGTAGCGTTGGTTTGCCGCTCGGTGATTTCTCCGGTTGTAACTGACTATAATCGCCAAGAAAGCCCGAATATTGTTGTTTGTCGGCAACATGAGAAGTACAGCCCGCCGCCAGCAGCGCCAGCGTTAAGACGGGAACAGAAAGGGAAAATCGCATGAGAGAGCCCTTATCAGAGGTAATTGCTTCTCAAGTGTAGAGGCTGGTAATGCGCGTGGGGGGAAATTTTCGCGAAATGCGAGGAAAAACCACCTGCATTGCAGGTGGTTAGGCGGAATTACTCGAAGCAGGTTTCCGGATTTTCCGACAGTGAAATGAACGATTCACCGCCTTTCGTCAGAGCGATTATTCCGCCGCTCTCAATATCATAAACCCACCCGTGCAGGCGAACTTTGCCTTTACGCAGCGCCACCGCCACGGAAGGGTGTGTTTTGATATTGTGCAGCTGCGCAATCACGTTCTCTTTCACCATCTCATTGAGACGTTTCTCCACGCTATCGTAGTTGCGCTCTTCCACCACCGCTTTAGCGGCGTTGGCATAGTGCAACCAGTGATCGACCGCCGGCATGGTTTCAAGATCGGCATTCGATGCAATGGCGTTCATGGCACCGCAGTTGGAGTGGCCGCAAATAATAATTTCGGTCACACCCAGCGCGACGACCGCGTACTCAATGGTCGCTGACACACCACCTGGCTCGGGTCCAAACGGCGGCACAATGTTACCGGCGTTACGGATCACGAACAGCTGGCCAGGCTCTGACTGCGTCACCAGCTCTGGCACCAGACGGCTGTCTGAGCAGGAGATAAACAGGGCTTTGGGATTTTGGTTGGATGCCAAACTTTTGAAAAGATCCTTCCTTTCCGGGAACACATTCTGTTGAAAATTCAGAAAACCTTTGACGATCTCTTGCATTTGTTTGCTCTCACATTATCCACTTCTGCCCTGGCAGTGAGGATTCACCATCAGTGCGATTTGAAATTTTCAGTGCAGATAATAACTTACCTTCACCGACCCAACATTTAAGCAAAACACGCCCGCTTACACAACTCGGATGACCCTATGCAGCCGGGCGCGTAGAGGGTGCGCCACAACGAATTAAACGCACCGCCAAATGAGTTAAGCATAATCACAACAGATTGGCGGCCCTAAAAGGAGATTCTTACACAGCCTATACATTTTCCTCTGCAACCTCTGTACAATCGCCCCCCTATCCACACTAATTATGATGAATTTTTATCCTTATGAGCCATGTCAAAAATCCACCACGCGTGGGGTTCGTCTCCCTCGGCTGTCCGAAAAACCTCGTCGACTCTGAACGCATCCTGACGGAGCTGCGTACTGAAGGCTATGACGTGGTGCCACGCTACGATGATGCGGAGATCGTCATCGTTAACACCTGTGGATTTATTGATAGCGCCGTACAGGAATCCCTGGAAGCGATTGGTGAAGCGCTGAACGAGAACGGCAAAGTGATCGTCACCGGCTGCCTCGGTGCCAAAGTGGATCAGATCCGCGAAGTGCATCCGAAGGTACTGGAGATCACTGGCCCGCACAGCTACGAGCAGGTGTTGTCACACGTGCACACCTACGTGCCAAAGCCGGAACACAACCCGTTCCTCAGCCTGGTGCCAGAGCAGGGTGTCAAACTGACGCCGCGCCATTACGCCTACCTGAAAATTTCCGAAGGCTGCAACCATCGCTGTACCTTCTGCATCATTCCTTCGATGCGTGGCGATCTTGATAGCCGCCCAATTGGTTCGGTGCTCGACGAAGCCAAACGTCTGGTCGAAGCCGGCGTCAAAGAGCTGCTGGTGATCTCGCAGGACACTTCCGCCTATGGCGTGGATGTAAAACACCGCACCGGTTTTTGGAACGGATCGCCGGTGAAAACCAGCATGGTTAGCCTGTGCGAGCAGCTGGCCAAACTCGGCGTCTGGGTGCGCCTGCACTATGTTTATCCGTATCCACATGTGGATGATGTCATCCCACTGATGGCGGAAGGTAAGATTCTGCCGTACCTCGATATTCCACTGCAGCACGCCAGCCCGCGCATCCTTAAGCTGATGAAGCGTCCTGGCGCGGTGGAGCGTACGCTGGAGCGCATTAAGCGCTGGCGCGAAATCTGCCCGGAGCTGACGCTGCGCTCAACCTTTATTGTTGGCTTCCCGGGTGAAACCGAAGAAGATTTCCAGATGCTGCTCGACTTCCTGCAGGAAGCACGCCTCGATCGCGTTGGCTGCTTCCAGTACAGCCCGGTGGAAGGCGCAACCGCTAACCAGCTGCCGGATCAGGTGCCGGACGAAGTGAAGCAAGATCGTTTCGACCGCTTTATGCAGCTACAGCAGAAGATCTCCAGCGAACGTCTGCAGGAGAAAATCGGCCGCGAAGTGCTGGTGCTGATTGATGAAGTGGACGAGGAAGGCGCGGTGGGCCGCAGCATGGCTGATGCCCCGGAAATCGACGGTGCGGTCTATCTGAATGGCGATCGTCAGGTAAAAGTCGGCGACGTGGTTCGCGTCAAAGTCGAGCACGCCGACGAATACGATCTGTGGGGCACGCGCGTTTAACCATACTTCTGCTGGTGCGCCCGTTTGCGCGCCAGATAGTCTGTATCGGCGCGCAGTTTATCCCAGCACGCTTTGAAAACGGCCGCCGCAGCGGCCTTCTCTTTTTCTGTGGTACGCGGCAGTTCGTTGCCCGCCGCGTCATATTTACGCCCACCCTGATGATTGCTGTAGCGCCGCGCGCGCGTATAGCCCATCTGAATGTATTTCCGCGCCATATCCATACCAACAAAGTCATCCTGCGCGCGGTACTCCTCAAACAGCTGCATAATCTGCTGCGAAGATTGCTGCGCCAGCGCTACGGTGCGAAAGCGCCAGTGTGGCAAAATCTCACTTTTGTAAGGTTCGACCATCAGCACGCCCTGTTCGCCACGTCCAACCTGATATAACTCTGGCTGCCGACGAAAATCGATGTGCTTGAAATCCTGCTCATAATTAAACGCTTTCATCTGGTTTTATCACCCTCTCATCATCCCGTGACGTAATTATTTCCTGCTGGCACTTAAGCGATGTGTTTTTGCACCGATAACTTAGATATAAGCCTACTTCCTCAGAGATGCCCCTATGTTTAAACGAATGAGAATTGTGACCGCCATCATGATGATTTTGGTGGTATTCACCGCGATGCAGGCGATTTCAGGATCGCTGTTCTTGTCATCACTGATTACCGGTCAGCATAATTTCACCACCAGCAATCAGCTATCGCATCAGCAGCGTGAACTAGCCGACGGCTGGCAAACGCTGGTGAAAACCCGCGTTATCATTAACCGCGTCGCGATTCGCATTCTGAAAAAGCAGACCGATGACGCGTCACTTGCCGCCATCAATAAACTGCTGATTAGCGCTAACGCGTCCCTTGATGAAGCAAAGCAGCATTACGATCTCTACAAAAGCATGCCGCGTCTGCCGGGACAAAGCGCTGACTCCGCCAGCGTGGTTGATGCGAAATTCATCGCCTTTACCGAATTGCTGCAGCAGTCGGCGGCATTCCTCAAAGCCAATGATTACGCTGCGTATGGCAACCTGGATGCACAACAGGCGCAGGACGATCTTGAAGCGGCTTACAAACAGTGGCGCGAGCAGAACGTCCAGCTGCTGGCGGAACGCAGTGCGCAGAACGACAGCACCTATCAGCAGATGCTGGTAATGGTAGCCGTGATGGCGGTGGTTGTCGTGCTGATGCTGGTTGCCGTGTGGATGCTGGTACGCCGTATTCTGCTCGCCCCGATGAAACAGGTGCAGCAGCAGATGGAGCGCTTCGCCGACGGCGATCTCTCCGCCAGCCTGCAGGTCGAGGGTCGTAGCGAAATGGCCTTGATTGCCGCCAGCCTCAATCATATGCAGCAGTCGCTGCTCAGCACCATTAACAATGTGCGTGATAGTGCGGATGCCATATTCGGCAGCGCCAGCGAAATTGCCACCGGCAATAACGATCTCTCCTCGCGTACTGAGCAACAAGCGGCTTCGCTGGAAGAGACGGCGGCAAGCATGGAAGAGTTAACCGCGACGGTGAAACAGAATGCCGATAACGCGCGTCAGGCTACGCAGCTGGCGAAAACCGCCTCCGAAACCGCGGATAAAGGTGGCAACGT
Organism: Pantoea sp. GM01; assembly: GCF_000282675.1. Lineage (NCBI taxonomy): Bacteria > Pseudomonadati > Pseudomonadota > Gammaproteobacteria > Enterobacterales > Erwiniaceae > Pantoea > Pantoea sp. GM01. Next base: position 170,908 of record NZ_AKIU01000028.1, read on the forward strand.
GGTGGATGGCGTGGTGAAAACCATGCGCGACATCGCCGACAGTTCGAAAAAAATCGCCGACATCACCAGCGTAATTGATGGCATTGCGTTCCAGACCAACATCCTTGCGCTCAACGCGGCGGTCGAAGCCGCGCGCGCCGGTGAACAGGGCCGCGGCTTTGCCGTGGTGGCAGGTGAAGTACGCAACCTGGCACAGCGTAGCGCCCAGGCCGCTAAAGAGATCAAACTGCTGATTGAGAATTCAGTGCAGCGCGTGAACGTCGGCTCGCAGCAGGTAAGCAGCGCTGGCGACACCATGCAGGAGATCGTCAGCGCGGTGACCCGCGTCACCGATATCATGGGCGAGATCGCTTCAGCCTCAGATGAGCAGAGCCGCGGCATCGACCAAATTGGTCAGGCGGTGAACGAGATGGATCGCGTGACGCAGCAGAACGCCACGCTGGTGCAGGAATCCGCTAACGCTTCAGCATCGCTGGAACAGCAGGCAAGCAGCCTATCTTCAGCGGTGGCGCGTTTTAAAACCGGCACCCGCCAGGCGATCGTGCCGGTGGCGAAGATGGTGAAGCCGGCGATAGCGTCCACCCGCGCACAGCCTGTTGCCGCGCACAGTAATGACCACTGGGAAACGTTCTGAGGCTATAAATCGGTGTGCCGTTCGCACCGGTCGCCATCAATGAGCGGCCGAAGGCGTGCGGTGATTGAAACGGTCGCCATGAATGGCGACCCTACGATTTTGTAGGGTGCGCATTTATGCGCACCGGGTTTTCCATCAGTTCTTCAATTTCGGATCAAGCGCATCACGCAAGCCATCACCCAGCAGATTAAACGCCAGCACGGTAAGGAAAATGGCCAGGCTGGGGAAAATCGCCACGTGCGGCGCAATGACCATATCGGCGCGCGCCTCATTCAACATCGCGCCCCACTCTGGCGTTGGCGGCTGCGCGCCCAACCCCAGAAACGACAAGCTCGCCGCAGTGATAATTGATGTGCCGATGCGCATGGTGAAATAGACCACAATCGACGACACCGTGCCGGGTAGAATGTGTCGCATGATAATGGTCCAGTCCGACGCCCCAATGCTGCGCGCCGACTCAATATAGGTTTGATGCTTCAGTACCAGCGTGTTGCCGCGCACCAAACGGGCAAAAGCAGGAATGCTGAAAATCGCCACCGCGACAATCACATTGCTCATGCCGCTGCCCATGATCGCCACCACCGCTATCGCCAGCAGAATGCCGGGAAAGGCGAACAGCACATCGCAGATACGCATGGTGATGCGATCCCACCAGCCTTCGTAGTAACCGGCCAGCAAACCTAACACCGTGCCAATTAGCGCGCCAATCGCCACCGAGAAGAAACCGGCAATCAGCGAGATGCGCGTCCCCACCAGCACACGGCTGAAGATATCGCGTCCCAGCGAATCGACGCCAAACCAGTGCATTAGCGATGGCCCTTCATTCAGCCGGTCGTAATCGAAATAGTTTTCCGCATCAAACGGCGCCATCATCGGCGCGATAAACGCCACCACAATCAGCAGCAGCACAAACAGTCCGGCCAGCAGCGCCACATGCTGACGGCGAAAACGCCGCCAGAATTCGCGCCACGGCGTGCGTACCCGGTTTTCCGTGATGGTCGGCATGGTCTTAAATGCCGCGGCACGTCGCCAGTTCTTCAATTGCGACTCCTTACTTGTAGCGAATTGCCGGGTTGATTGCCGCGTACAGCACATCGACAATCAGGTTAATCAGGATGAACTCCAGCGAGAACAGCAACACTTCGGCCTGAATCACCGGGTAATCGCGCATCTCAACCGAATCCACCAGCAAGCGGCCTAAGCCTGGCCAGTTGAACACCACTTCCACCACAATCGAGCCGCCCAACAGGAAACCAAACTGCAGGCCCATCATGGTCACCACCGGAATCATCGCGTTACGCAGGCCGTGTTTCACCACCACCAGTGATTCGCGTACCCCTTTGGCGCGGGCGGTGCGCATGTAATCTTCCTGCATCACCTCCACAAATGAGGCGCGGGTGAAGCGCGCCATCACCGCCGCCACCGCGGCACCCAGCGTGATTGACGGCAAAATGTAGTGTTTCCAGCTATCGGCTCCGACGGTAGGCAACCAACCCAGCTGCACCGAAAACACCTGCATCAGCAGCATGCCGAGCGCGAAGGCCGGGAACGAAATCCCCGACACCGCCAGCGTCATGCCGATACGATCCGGCCAGCGATTGCGCCATACCGCCGAGGTGATACCAATCGCCATGCCGAAAATAACCGCCCACACCATGCTGCTCAGCGTGAGCCATAGCGTAGGGAAAAAGCGCGCGGCAATTTCATCAATCACTGGACGCTTCGAGACCAGCGAATGACCGAAATCGCCCTGCACCGCATTGAGCATGAAGTGCCAGAACTGCTTGATCAGCGGCTGATCGAGGCCGAGATCCTGACGCACCAGCGCCACTACCGAGGCATCCGCTTCCGGGCCAGCAATCAGGCGCGCCGGATCGCCCGGCAGCAGGTGAACAAACAGGAACACCAGCACCGCGACAATCAGCAGCGTGGGAATCAATCCCAGTAATCGTTTGAGAAAATAGTTGAGCATGCGAAGTCCTGCGCAGCATCGGCCAGCCCCGCAAGGCTGGCCGCGTCTGTTACTTCAGATCCGCCTCATCAAAATTGAATGAGGTATCGGGCATGACATAAAAACCGCTGAGGTTTTTATTGTTGGCAGACAGCAGTTGCTCGACCACCAGCGGGATCCACGGATGGTCGTTCCAGATGCGATCCTGTGCGTCTTTATACAGTTTGGCTTTCTGATCGCGATCGGTGGTTTTCAGCGCATCGCCGAGATCTTTATCCACCTGCGGATTGCTGTAGAAGGCGGTGTTAAAGATCGCTGGCGGCCAGGACGTGGTAGCGAACAGCGGCGTCAACGCCCAATCGGCTTCACCGGTTGACGCCGACCAGCCGGTATAGAACATACGCACACCGCTCTCTTTCTGCCCTTTGCTCTCCACTTCAGCCGCGCGCTGACCGGCATCCATCGCCGTCACTTTGACCTTCACGCCCACCTGCGCCAGCTGCTGCTGGGTGAACTGCAGTATTTTCTGCGCGGTGCTGTGGTTATGCGACGACCACAAGGTGGTTTCGAAACCGTTCGGGAAGCCCGCTTCTTTCAGCAATTCACGCGCTTTAGCCGGATCGTATTTAATCGCCGGATAGCTCTGCGCAAAGTCGATACTTGGCGGCACAATGCCGGTGGCTGGCGTGGCGTAACCGGCAAAGGCGACTTTTGCTAACGCCTGGCGGTTAATCGCATACTCCAGTGCTTCACGCACTTTTGGATTATCAAACGGCTTTTGCGTCACGTTGAGGCTGATGTAGCGCTGCATGATCGACGGCGTGGTGACTACATCGAGCTTGCTGTTGCCTTCCATCAGCTTGGCCTGCTCGAACGGCACCGGGAAGGCAAAGCTTGCTTCACCGGTTTGCAGCATCGCCGCGCGGGTGTTGTTATCCACCACCGGACGCCAGGTAATGCTATCCAGCTTCGGATAGCCTTTTTTCCAGTAACCCTCCCACTTCTTCACTTTCACGAAGTCGGTCTGATTCCAGGTATCAAAGGCAAACGGGCCGGTTCCGACCGGATGGAAGCCGATATCCTTGCCATATTTCTTCAGCGCGGTTGGCGAAATCATTACCGCCGCCGGGTGCGCCAGGTTGTTGATGAAGGCCGAGAACGGCTGCTTCAGGGTGATCTTCACCGTGGTTGGGTCAACCACTTCAGTGGTGGCGATGTATTTGAACAGGTTATAGCGCTTGAGATGGTTGTCTGGATTGCTGGCGCGATCGAGGTTAACTTTCACCGCGTCGGCATTGAAATCGGTGCCATCCTGGAATTTCACACCGGAACGCAGCTTGATGGTGTACGTCAGGCCATCGCTGCTCGCCTGATAGCTTTCCGCCAGCACGTTGGTCAGCTTCATGTCTTTATCAAAGCCGAATAAGCCCTGATAGAAAGACTTCGCCACCGCCTGCGACAGCGTGTCGTTGGCATCGTAAGGATCGAGCGTGGTAAAGGTTGAGGCCACCGCAATCACCGCATCTTTCGCCGCCCACGCGGGCAGCGCCAGCGCCGAACTCAACAAACCGGCAGTGATAACCCCTTTTCGCATAATATGGTGCATCGTTATCGTTCTCCTGTAATCCCTGTCATGCGCGACATCTGAAGATGTGCGATTGGTTGCTGCTCAGGCGCCGCTAATAGCGTGGCGGGCGACAAAATGGCCCGGTGCCACTTCCAGTAAGGGCGCCACTTCCGGCTCATCACCCAGCGGGCGAATCGGGCTGGGGATCTCATCCACCATCAGCGCCCGCTCACGATGCCGGTGGGCCGGATCGGCCACTGGCACCGCGGCCATCAGTTTTTTGGTGTAAGGATGACGCGGCTGTTCAAACACCGCCTGGCGCGGTCCCATCTCCACGATCTGTCCAAGATACATCACCGCCACGCGATGGCTGATGCGTTCCACCACCGCCATATCGTGTGAAATAAATAAGAAGGCGATACCAAACTCACGCTGCAAATCGAGCATCAGATTAATGATCTGCGCCTGAATCGATACATCCAGCGCCGACACCGATTCATCGGCGATCACCACTTTGGGATTGAGCGCCAGCGCGCGAGCAATGCAGATGCGCTGGCGCTGACCGCCGGAGAATTCGTGCGGATAGCGCTGCGCATGTTCCGGCAGCAGGCCAACGCGTTCCAGTAGCCAGGCGACGCGCTTCTCCGCCTGCCGGCGATCCATCGTTTGATGCACCAGCAGCGGTTCCATAATGGAAAAACCTACGGTCAACCGCGGATCGAGCGAGGCGTAAGGATCCTGGAAGATAAACTGGATATCGCGGCGTAGCGACGCCAGCGCATTGCCCTGCAACGCATCAATGCGCTGGCCGTCAAAGGTAATAGTGCCGCCCTGGCTGGCCACCAGCCGCAGCAGTGAGCGTCCGGTGGTGGATTTACCACAGCCGGATTCGCCCACCAGCGCCAGCGTTTCACCGGCGTAGAGATCAAAACTGACTTTCTCCACCGCGTGCACGCGGCGCTTAACGCGATTGAGCAACCCGCCGCGAATATCGAAACGCGTAACCAAATCGCGGACCTGTAAAATCGGCGGACGATCGTGGCGCACCGTATCCTGCGGTTGAGCCCGCTCTTCGCGGCCGTTGGCATGCAGTAAGGGAAATTTTGCCGGCAACGCCTGGCCGTGCATCGCGCCCAGCTTCGGCACCGCTGCCAGTAACGCGCGGGTATAGGGCTGCTGCGGATCGGCAAACAGCTGCTGCACCGGCGCGCGTTCGACCACATCACCGCGATACATCACCTGCACGCGATCGGCCATTTCTGCCACCACGCCCATGTCGTGGGTGATAAAAATCACCCCCATCTGCATCTCTTTTTGCAGCACGCGGATCAGCTGCAGGATCTGCGCCTGAATCGTGACGTCGAGTGCGGTGGTCGGTTCATCGGCAATCAGCAGCGCCGGTTTGCACGACAGCGCCATCGCGATCATCACGCGCTGACGCATGCCGCCGGAGAGTTGATGCGGATAGCGCCCCAGCACATTTTGTGCTTCCGGAATACGCACCAGATCGAGCATGCGGCGCGCTTCGGCCAGCGCCTGTTGGTGGCTTTTCCCCTGATGCAGACGGATAGATTCCGCTATCTGCTCGCCGACGGTGAACACCGGGTTAAGCGAGGTCATCGGCTCCTGAAAGATCATCGCCATATCGGCGCCGCGCACCTTGCGCATCTGACCGCTGGAAGCGCGCATTACATCCAGCACCTCGCCATTACGGCGACGCAGCTGAATTTCACCGCTCACGTCGCCACCGGCCTGTTGAATCAGACGCATCAGCGCCAGCGAAGTGACGGATTTGCCCGATCCCGATTCACCCACCAGCGCCAGCGTTTCACCGCGATGCAGGTCGAGCGACAGGTTGCGCACCGCTTCGGTAATGCGCCCTTCATGCTCGAAGCGCACGTTAAGATCGCGCACCGCCAGAACCTGCTCCGGCGCAAACTGCAGCTGTTGGTCCGTCATGCCTGCTCCTTAGCTGTCGCGGTAAATCGCTACCTTAACGTCACCCTCAACATAGGCGAATCCGCGATACATACCTTCGCTGTTAAACGGCAGCGCCACATTGCCTGCGGCGTCAATGGCGATCAGCCCGCCGCTGCCTTCCAGTTCCTGCACTTTGTCGTGAATGACATTGGCAGTGGCCTGCTGCAGCGAGCGTCCGGCGTAATGCATCTGCGCCGCCACGTCGTAGGCGGCGAGCGTACGGATAAACACTTCGCCGGTGCCGGTACAGGAGACCGCCACGCTGTCGTTGCTGGCATAGCAACCTGCGCCCACCAGCGGTGAGTCGCCGACGCGACCGGCCTGTTTGTTGGTCATGCCACCGGTTGACGTGGCGGCCGCCAGATTACCCTGAAGATCGAGCGCTACCGCACCCACGGTGCCAAATTTGCGATCCGGGTCCAGCGGATCATCGCTGTGGCTGTTAGCTTCACCATCATGATCGAGCACCATCTGCTGGCTGTGCAGCGCGCGCTGCAACTGCTCCCAGCGCTCGGGCGTGGAAAAGTAATCGGCATTAACCGGTTCTAAGCCCTGCTCGGCAGCGAAGGCTTCTGCGCCCGCCCCGATAAACAGCACGTGCGGGCTATTTTCCAGCACCTTACGCGCGGCGAGGATAGGATTACGAATGTGGCTGACGCCCGCAACCGCCCCCACATCGAGCGTGCGACCATCCATAATGCTGGCATCCAGTTCGTGCGTGCCTTGATGGGTGAACACCGCACCTTTGCCGGCGTTGAACAACGGACACTCTTCCAGCAAGCGAACCGCTTCGGTCACCGCATCGAGTGCACTGCCACCCGCCGCGAGAATCTGCTGGCCTGCGGTAACGATTGCGGTGAGTTGCTGACGATAGTGCTGCTCTTTTTCGGCGCTCATTGCCGCGCGCGTAATCGCGCCGGCACCGCCGTGAATTGCGATAACTGCTTTAGCCATAACCGGTACCCTGTAAAGGAATCAGAACCAAAAACACTGATTTAGAATGGTTTTCATCTTTTTTTGGCAATTTTCGACTATAGAAAGGCCCCCTCATCTTGTAAAGCAGAAACTGTCTTCATGGTCATAACCTTTTATTGTGGATTATGCTTTTTTATCTGCATGTGACTCGACGGGCAAATGCCACCATAATAGTCGGCATCTGAAATTAACCAGGCAGAGATGGACATGGAACCTTTTACCGCAGGATTAATCTCCCTCGAAGACGCGCAGCAAAAGATGCTGCAGCAGTTAACGCCCATTAGCGATTCGCTGAACGTTTCGCTGTTTGAAGCCGCCGGGCGCATCACCGCTAAACCGATTAACTCACCGCTCGATGTGCCCTCTTTTGATAACTCAGCCATGGACGGTTACGCCGTTCGTCTGGCGGATAGCGCAGCCGATCGCGTGTTGCCGGTGGCGGGAAAAGCCTTCGCCGGTGCGCCCTATAACGGCGAGTGGCCAGTGGGCAGCGTGATTCGCATTATGACCGGCGCGCCGATTCCCGCCGGTTGTGATGCCGTGGTAATGCAGGAGCAAACCGAGCAGCGCGACGGCGGCATTGTGATTACCGCACCGCTGCAGGAAGGGCAAAATATCCGCCGCATCGGCGAAGATATTCAGGCGGGAAAACAGGTGCTGGATGCCGGTGTGCGCCTTGGTGCCGCCGAGTTGCCGTTGCTGGCGTCGCTGGGCATCGCCGAAGTGAGCGTGCTGCGTAAACTGCGTGTGGCGATCTTCTCGACAGGTGATGAACTGCAAGCGGTGGGTCAGCCATTAGCCGCCGGCCAGATTTACGATACCAACCGTTTCACCGTCGCGCTGATGCTCAACAAATTGGGCTGCGAAGTCATCGATCTTGGCGTGATTGCTGACGACCAGGCGGCGCTGCGTACCGCCTTTACCGAAGCCGATCGTCAGGCCGATGTGGTGATCAGCACCGGCGGCGTGTCGGTCGGCGAGGCCGATTTCACCCGCGCGATGCTGGAGGAGCTGGGCGCTATCACCTTCTGGAAACTGGCGATTAAGCCGGGCAAACCCTTTGCCTTTGGACGGCTGACAAACAGCTGGTTCTGCGGCCTGCCGGGTAATCCGGTCTCGGCAGCGGTGACGTTCTATCAGCTGGTACAGCCGCTGCTGGCGACGCTCACTGGCCAAACCACGCGCATCATGCCGCTGCGCCAACGCGCGCGCGCCACGCAACGCCTGAAGAAATCCCCGGGTCGTCTCGACTTCCAGCGTGCCATTTTCAGCCGTGGTGACGACGGCGAGCTGGAAGTGCGCAGCACCGGCGCGCAGGGTTCGCACGTCTTCAGCTCCTTTGCGCTGGCCAACTGTTTTGTGGTGCTCGAGCGCGATCGCGGTGACGTTGAGCCCGGCGAGTGGGTAGAAATTGAAGCCTTCAACAGCCTGCTGGAGGGCTAATGAGCGTGGAGTTGAGCGATGATGAGATGCTGCGCTATAACCGCCAGATTGTGCTGCGTGGCTTCGATTTTGATGGCCAGGAGAGACTCAAGGCGGCACGCGTGTTGCTGATTGGCCTCGGCGGATTGGGCTGCGCGGCGGCACCTTACCTGGTGTCGGCAGGCGTGGGCCATCTCACCTTGCTCGATTTCGATACCGTGAGCCTGAGCAACCTGCAACGGCAGATCCTGCACAGCGATGCAAAAATTGGCGTGGCGAAAGTCACCTCGGCACAGCAGCAGCTAGCGGCGCTCAATCCGCACTGCCAGCTCGAGCCGATTGATGCGCAGTTAGATGATACACAGCTCAGCGCACTGATTGCCCGCCACGATGCCGTGGTAGATTGCACCGATAACGTCACTACGCGCGAGCAAATCAATCGCCTCTGTTTCCAGCACCAGGTCCCGCTGATTTCCGGTGCAGCGATTCGTATGGAAGGCCAGCTGAGCGTATTTACCTGGCAGCCCGGCGAGCCGTGCTATCGCTGCATCAGCCGCTTATTCGGCGAGCAAGTGTTGAGCTGTGTAGAAGCCGGGGTGATGGCACCGCTGGTGGGGGTGATCGGCGCGATGCAGTCGATGGAAACCCTAAAGGTGCTGACGGAGTTTGGCAAACCGGCCAGCGCGCGCTTACTGATGTATGACGCGATGAGTGCGGAATTCCGCAGCATGAAAGTCGCGCAGGATGCGCATTGTGAAGTTTGTGGGAAGCCGTAAATGATGAAGGCCGCCTCCAGGGCGACCTTCATTACAGTAAGGTGCGCATTGATGCGCACCTGGCGATGCAGAGATTAAACAATACCCTGGCTGCGCAGGTAATCTTCATAGTTACCCGTGAAGTCGACAATACGATCGGCTTTCATCTCCATCACACGCGTGGCTAGCGAGCTCACAAACTCACGGTCATGCGAGACGAAGATCAAGGTGCCTTCGTACATTTCCAGGGCCATGTTGAGCGACTCGATCGATTCCATATCCAGGTGGTTAGTCGGTTCATCCATGATCAGAATGTTCGGCTTCTGCATCATCAGCTTGCCAAACAGCATGCGGCCCTTCTCACCACCGGACAGCACCTTAGCGGGCTTGTTGATCTCATCATGACCAAACAGCAGACGCCCCAGAACGCTGCGCACTGCCTGCTCGTCATCGCCTTCCTGCTTCCACTGGCTCATCCAGTCAAATACCGTCAGATCTTCAGCGAAGTCTTCCGCATGATCCTGGCCGTAATAACCGATGCGTGCATTTTCAGACCATTTCACCGTACCGCTATCGGGAGTATGTTCACCAATCAGCGTTTTCAACAGCGTGGTTTTACCGATACCGTTAGCACCCAGAATCGCCAATTTCTCGCCGACTTCTAACATCAGGTTGAGCTTATTAAACAGCGGACCGTTATCAAAACCTTTGGTCAGCGCCTCAACTTCCAGCGCATTACGGAACAGCTTCTTATCCTGATCAAAACGGATAAACGGGTTTTGACGGCTGGAGGCTTTCACCTCTTCCAGCTTAATTTTATCGATCTGCTTAGCACGCGAAGTCGCCTGACGGGATTTAGAGGCGTTGGCGCTAAAGCGGCTAACGAACGATTGCAGATCGGCAATTTGCGCTTTCTTCTTGGCATTATCCGATAATAAACGTTCGCGCGACTGCGTCGCCGCGGTCATATATTCGTCATAATTACCCGGATAAACGCGCAGTTCGCCGTAATCCAGATCCGCCATGTGCGTACAAACCATATTCAGGAAATGACGGTCATGCGAAATGATGATCATGGTGCTGTTACGTTCGTTGAGCACTTGCTCCAACCAACGAATGGTATCTATATCCAGGTTGTTGGTCGGTTCATCGAGCAACAAAATATCGGGATTAGCAAATAATGCCTGCGCTAACAGCACGCGCAATTTCCAACCCGGCGCAATTTCACTCATCGGGCCGTAATGCTGCTCCACGGGAATGCCCACGCCCAGTAATAATTCACCGGCACGTGATTCCGAACTGTAACCGTCCATTTCACCGTATTCGACTTCAAGGTCGGCCACTTTATAGCCTTCCTCTTCGCTCATTTCTGGCAAGGCATATATACGGTCACGCTCTTGCTTCACTGCCCACAATTCATTGTGGCCCATGATCACGGTGTCCAGCACACTATATTGCTCAAAGGCAAATTGGTCCTGGCGTAACTTACCGATACGCTCATTAGGATCGAGGGAAACATTTCCACCTGTTGGAACCAGGTCGCCGCCCAGTATTTTCATAAAGGTTGATTTACCGCTGCCGTTCGCACCGATTAAACCGTAACGATTACCGCCGCCAAATTTAACGGAGATATTCTCGAACAGCGGCTTACTGCCGAACTGCATGGTGATATTGCTGGAAACTAACACGGCATTGACCTTTGTTACGCAGTGGAGGAAAAAACAGCGGGCATTATGCCAGAAGCGGGCACCCTGACGCCACCTCTGCGCCAGAAGCAGAGCGTGTAATGAACTGAACGTGTTGAGCGTATACGCAAAATAATTTGCGCGATAGCAAGGCCGCAAGCTGACGAGTCCCTGGAATCTTACGCCGTTAAGTGAACGAGACCAGCGTGTGCAGCCAATGTGCCTGGGCGCGAGGTAAAAATGTATTTAAATAAATAAAAAAAGCCGAAGACATTTGCCTTCGGCTCCCACTTACAAGGATTGTGCGGATTATTTGATCAGGAAAGTGTCGAGGCTTTTACCTGAATCCAGTGCTTTCTTAATCGCAGCTGGGGTACGGCCTTGGCCAGTCCATGATTTTTCTTCACCGTTTTCGTCAGTGTAAGAATATTTCGCTGGACGCGGTGCACGCTTGGCGCGCTTTTTACCCACTTCCAGAGCACCCAGTAATTCGTTCGGGTCAATACCGTCAGCCAGCAGCATTTCGCGATATTTAGACAGCTTCTCTTCTTTTTCGCGATTCTGTGCTTCTTCTGCATTTACTTCGTCGCGACGTTCAGTCACAACGACGGTTAATTTTTCCAGAATCTCTTCCAGATCGGTCAATGGCAGTTCACGAGCCTGCGCACGTAATGTGCGAATGTTGTTCAGAACTTTAAATGCGTCACTCATCACAATGTCCTTGCTTAAGGGGGTTAAATAAACTGTAGTGGCAAGATTACCTAATTCAAATAAAAAAATAAATTAATTTTATTGCCTGGATTAATCTTAACTTGCTTACATATTTCTTACGTTGAGGTTTAAAAGCGCCGCGTCGCCTTTAATTAACCCTGAATTAACATCCCTTGGTTGTTGCTTATGTTGCAGCTGGAATCGATTTCAAACCAATATTCCCAGGTATTAAACAATCATTTAGCAGCTATTGTGCTGTGCAGCATAACTGAGCATAAAGGTAAAAAAGGATTAATGGTGTAACGCAGGCCCTATTTTCATAGGGGATTATTATATTGCCGAGGATGGGAGAGAAATCTCATTTTTACTTATCGTGGCGATAAAAAGCCGGTGGTTAACCGGCTACTAAGTAAAATTAATGCACCTCTGTTGCCGGACCAAACACAGAATAGTCCGGCAGGTTGACGTTTTGATAAGGTTCCCAACCGCCGCCGAGCGCTTTATATAACGCCACCAGATCGAGCGCACTTTGCATACGCGCCTGAGTCGACTGCGCTTTGGCTTGCGACAGTTGACGCTGCGCATCCAGCACATCAATAAAGGTCGAAATGCCCTGCCGATAACTGTCGCTGGCTAAATCAAAGGCGCGCTGCAGAGCGCCTGTGGTCTCATCCAGTGCGATGACCTGCTGCTGATCGGCACGATAGCTCACCAACGCGTTCTCCACATCCTGCAGCGCGGTCAACACCGTTTGACGATAATCGAGCGCCGCGTTCGCTTGCTGAGCACGCGCCAGTTTTACGCTGGAAACTAAACGACCGCCCTGGAAAATGGGGATAGAGAGCGACGGCCCTACGCTGAAGAAGTGGCTGCTCCAGTCATCCAGATAGCTGGCATCGGTGTTGCGCACCCCAAGTTGCCCGGTCAGCGACAGGCTGGGGAAGAGATCGGCAACCGATACGCCAATGTTGGCGGTTTGTGCATGCAACGTCGCTTCTGCCTGACGAATGTCCGGGCGACGACGCGCCAGCGTCGCCGGAATCCCCACCGGCACCATTTTCGGCAACTCGGGCAGCGCTTTGGGGTTCATCAACTCGTTATCCAGCGCGCCTGGCGTTTTCCCCAGCAGTACCGCAAGGCCGTTCATGGCCTGTAATTGCTGTGCCTGATACTGCGGCAGCTGCGCATTGAGTGAGGCCAGCTGTGCGCGGGCATTTTCCACATCCGTGGTAGGCGCCAGACCGTTTTGCTGCTGGCTTTGCGTCAATTCCCAGGTTTGCTGCGCCACCTCGATCTGCTGCTGCAACGTTGCCAGCACCGCCTGTGAACCACGCAACTGCAGGTAAGCGCGAGCCACTTCTGCTTCCAGCGACACTAGCGCATCGTTGCGCTGTTCAATGGCCGCCTGCTGCTGCGCATCCGCCGCTTCCATCTGGCGGCGCACTTTGCCCCACAGATCGAGCTCCCAGCTGGCGTCAAAACTGCCCTGATAGAGAGTAACGGAATGGTCCAACCCGTTCAGCTGGTTGGCCACATCGCTGTCTACCTGATCGTAAACACCGTTAGACTTCAGTAAGCCCTTCAAACCCAGCTGCTGTCGCGTGACTTTTGCCGAGCCGTTGAGCGACGGGAACAAACCGCCGCGCGCTTGCGCCAGCTGCTCGCGCGCGCCAGCAATGCGCAGTACCGATTGCTGCAGCGTTAAGTTGCCGGCAACCGCGCGCTCAATCAGGCTATCCAGCTGCGGATCGTTAAAACTTTTCCACCACAGTGGATTGGTCGCCGCCGCCAGCGGTTTTGAAGCCTGCTGCGAAGGCAAATCATGGTAGCTACCCGGCGTGTGCGCCTGCGGCGGCTGGTAATCAGGTCCTACGGCGCAACCGGCCAGCAATAATGACAGCGCCAGCAGCGTCAGTGACGGCGTCGAGCGCGAAATCTTGTTCATGTTAATGTGCTCCTGCACCGCCTTCGCTCTTAATCGGCGAAAGCAACCAACAAAATGGAATCAGTAGCAAAGCCACGATACTCAGGCCCATAAATACGTCGATGTACGCCAGGATACGCGCCTGGGCGATCATCTCCTGATATAGCTGCCCGCTCGCCAGCACCAGCGGATCGCCCACCGCAGTGGTGAAATTACGAATCGAGTCGGCCCAGTGTTGCAGCGTGAGATTGTAAGGTTCATTGAGCGGCGACATGTTGTGCACCATGTTCGCCGATCGTGTCTGCATACGTTCCGTAATCCCCGCAGTGGAAAGCGAAATGCCGATTGAACCGGCAACGTTTCGGAACATGGTGAACAGCGCCGAGGCATCGGCATTCAGACGCTGCGGTACGGTAATAAAAGCAATGGTGGTGAGCGGCACAAACAGGAAGCCCAGTCCGATTGACTGCGCGCTACGCATCATCACCAGGGTTTTGAAATCGACGTCCGGCGTCAGCGTGCTGGAGTAGAAAAAGGCGCTGGCAAGACAGGTAAAACCGAACGCGATGATATAGCGCGTTTGCACGATCGGCATCAGCTTCAATACCAGCGGAATGGTCAGCACAATCAGTATCGCGCCGGGCGACAGCACCAGCCCCGACCAGGTGGCGGTATAACCCAGATCCTGCTGCGCCAGTTGCGGAAGCACCACCGAACTGCCGTACAAAATCATCGCCATGCCCGCCATCAGCAATCCCGCAACCCAGAAGTTGCGATCTTTCATTACCGTGAGATCAACCACCGGCTTACGCGCGTACAGTAACCAGTAAATCGCACCAACAATACCGACCAGCGCCAGCGTGGCGAACAGGATGATAAAGTGTGAAGCAAACCAATCCTCATCTTCGCCGCGATCGAGGAACACCTGCAGACAACCGAGTCCCAGCGTGATCAAACTGATGCCGATGTAATCAATCTTCAGGCGACCTTTCGCCCACTTACGCTCCCACGGCGGATCTTCCAGCAGCTGGTAAATCGCCATCACGGTTAAAATGCCCACCGGGATATTAATGAAGAACACCCAGCGCCAGCTGTAGTTATCCGTAATCCAGCCGCCGAGCGTCGGACCGATAACCGGCGCGACGATGATGGCAATCGATGACAGGCCAAACGCTTTGCCGCGATCTTCCGCCTTGAAGTAATCGAGCAATACCGATTGCTGCACCGGCTGCAATCCGCCACCAAAAAAGCCCTGCAGCACGCGGAACAAGATGATCTGCCACAGCTCAGTGGCGATGCCGCACAGGAAGGAGCAGATGGTGAACATCACGATGCAGATCAGGAAGAACTGCTTGCGGCCGAACAGGCGACTGAAAAACGCCGAGATCGGTAAGACGATGCCGTTGGCGACCAGATAGGAGGTCAAAACCCAGGTGGATTCGTCATAGCTGGAGGAGAGCGAACCCGCGATATGCGGCAGTGCGACGTTGACGATGGTGGTGTCGAGGATCTCCATAAACACCGCCAGCGTCACCGTGATGGCAACTAGCCACGGATTGCTGGCCGGACGCCAGCTTTCGCTCGCACTCATTCCACTGTCACCTTCGGCTCAACCGACAGGCCCAGCGGCAACGGATGATTTGGATCCAAACCTTTGTCGATAACGATTTTCACCGGCACGCGCTGGACAATTTTCACATAGTTGCCGGTGGCATTCTCGGCCGGGAAGGTTGAGAAGCGTGAACCCGAGCCCATCTGCACACTATCAACGTGCCCTTCCAGCTTCATATCTGGCCAGGCATCCACGCTGATTTCCACTTTGTTACCCGGCTTCATGCGCGCCAGCTGCGACTCTTTAAAGTTGGCGTTAATCCAGATTTCAGGTGAAACCAGCGAGAACAGTGCGCTGCCCGCCTGCACCAGCGTACCGAGATGCACGTTGCGCTTAGTGACAAAACCATCATAGGGCGCACGTACCTGGGTATACGAGAGATTCAGTTCGGCGGTGTTAAGTTGTGCTTCGGCCTGGGCAACTTGTTGCTCACGCGCTTCAACATTGGTTTCCTGCTGACGAATTTGCAGCTTAACCTGCGAAGCCACTTCGACCTGAGCTTTAGCGCTCTGCAATTGTGCTTCAGCTGAACGCAACTGAGCGGCGGCAGTATCAATATTACGTTGTGAAGTGGCGCGAGGATCGACACCGCGCTGACGACGATAATCTGCCTGCGCATTCAATAAGTTCGCCTGCGCTTTGGCCTGATCGGCAAGCGCCTGGTCACGCTGCGCCGGATATTGCACGCGAGACAAATCTAACTGCGCCTGTGCCTGATGCAGCTGCGCTTGCGCTAATCCCAGCTGCGCTTTGGCCTGATCGCGCTGCGCTTCGGTATCGCGCGCGTCGATTTCAACCAGCAGATCCCCCTTCTTCACCCGCTGATTATCGCGCACCAGCAGCTTGACCACATAGCCAGAGGCTTTCGGCGCAATGGTCACGGCGTTGCCTTCCGTAAAGGCATCGTCGGTACTTTCAATGTTGCGCGTGGTGAGCCAGAACCATAACGCCACCACAATCATAATCACCACCACAACGGCGAGGATTATCAGGGGTTTCTTTCCGGGGCGTTTACGTTCTGGTTCGTTGTTGTCTTGATTGGATGTTGATGTATTTTGCGGATCTTGCTGATCGCGTGCGGACGGCTGATTCTGGTTTTCACTCATAATTTTTCATCGTAGGCAGTTGTCCCGATTCCCGGGCAAAAACGGTCAACATAACCTTAGATGGGAAATTGACAAATGCCAATGCAACTTTACACAAGCCGACATTGGCCCGCCGTTAAGCCAATAAGTGCAACAGCAGCCATCCACCCGCCATCGACCAGGCGAGCATGGGGATAGAAAACAGATGGAAACGCCACCAAACGCGCGCATCCTGCGCCATGCGCAGGGCGATCAGGTTGGCGAGCGATCCAGGCAATAAGCCAAAACCGCCGATATTCACCGCCCACGCCAGCACCTCGGACGGTGGCACTTTCTGCAAAAGCAAAATGGTGGCGGGGACGTTACTGATGATTTGCGATAAACCGATCGCCAGCAGGTAAAGTCCGCCCTCACCTAATTGGCCAATCGCGGCAAAATGCGGCTGCAGCCAGGATAAATGCATCAGCAAAAATACATCGATAAACATCGCGACAAATACCAGCAACAAACTCCAGTCGATGCTGATCAATACGCTGCGCGCCATAATCAGGAAACACGCCGCCACCAGCAGTAACGCCCAGCCGGTCATTTTCATCTCAAGTGCGACAATAAAAACGATATACAGCGCGACGCTAATCACAAATAGTGGCTTGCGCCACGGCTGGGTTTCATCCTGCTGATGCTTTTGAATCGCGCGTGCCGGAAAGCTCCACCACGTCAGCGCCATCAGCGTAAGCATCAGAAAGGCCGCTAGCGGTGCCATCTGTCCAATAAATCCGCCAACGCTAAGCGAACCGTGGCTCCACAACAGAATATTTTGCGGGTTGCCGACCGGGGTCAATAACGATCCCGCATTGACGGCCAGCGCTTCAAAAATAATCAGACGTGAGATCGGCAGACGCGAGAATTTCCGCAACGTTAACGTCAGCGGAACCAGAATAAACAGCGCGACGTCGTTGGTAAGAAAAGTAGAAAGCAAAGCCGCCGCGAACACCATAAACAGCGCCAGCGCCCGTTCATGCTGGAAGCGTCGGATCAGGCGCGCACCGAGCACATCAAAATAGCCGCTGTTCTCCAGCCCTTTCGTCAACATCAACAGGCCAGTCAGCGTCATGATGGTGTGCCAGTCAACGGCACCAGGCAGTTGCGACCAGCGAAAATTCGCCAGCGGCAACATAATCACACCCAACAGCAACAACAAATGCAAAATACGATCGCGCATTAAAGAACGAAGCAGGATGGGCATGATGGCGGAAGGCCTTGTAGTTAGCGACTCTCGTAAAATTTCTGGAAGACGGCCAGCGTTTCATCACTGACGTGATGCTCCAGGCCTTCTGAATCACGGCGCGCGGTTTCCGGGCTAACACCCAGCGCCAACAGGAAGGTTTCTACAATATGGTGGCGCACGCGGCTCGCTTCAGCCAGCTTCTCGCCTTCGGCGGTCAGAAACACCCCGCGATAGGGTACTTGCTCAACCAGTCCGGTAGTACCAAGGCGCTTCAACATCTTGGCTACGGTGGGCTGCGAAACCCCGAGACGCGCGGCCATATCTACCTGACGCGCCTCGCCAAATTCGCGAATTAAGTCAGAGATTAACTCAACGTAGTCGTCAATCAGCTCACGACGATGCGCTTCGCGCACCTGGCGAAATCCTTCAACATGCTCCTCAATCTCTTTCAGCGGCCCCTGGGGCGTGTTGGTGGCGATTTTTGCACGACGACTCATTCAACTTCCTCTTTATTATCTGCCGCACTTTACCTGCGGTGCGGGCTGGCTGCGCTCATTGTAAACCAGGCACAAATAAGCACAAATTTTTCCTAAATAGTGTTGGCTAAAGAGTATAGCCAATGCTATCTTTGTTGATAATGTAAGCGAATAGCTTATAAAGGCTACAAGAAGATGTCGTAATTCACTCGGGAGGTGAACATGACTACCATGAAAAACTGCCTCGACTGTGGCAAATGCTTCCAGGCTGAACAGAGCAAACCGGCTTTCGAGCTGAAATCGCTGCTGTGCCTGTTCACTCGCTCGCCGTTTGCGCTGCGTTTGATGCTAATTGAAAAGCTAACCGGTAAAGCGCTGGTTGAACGTCCGTGCCCTAACCTGATCTGGCGCGGCTAAATCCCACTCCTCCAGAATTTAATAAAGCCCGCTCATGTAGCGGGCTTTGTGTTTTAAACCGCCACACAGGGATTGATGATAGAGTGGCGCGCATAAAAAAACGGCCCCGAAGGACCGTTTATTGTGCAACTGGTCTAAGCAAGAACTTAGAAGCTGTAACCTACGCCAGCAATCCAGGTGCCAACGTCGACGTTGCGGATGCGGCTCTGCTCGTAACCCACGTCCAGTGCAACGTTTTCGATTGGGTTAAACTGCATACCTGCACCGTAAGAGAAACCGTAGTCGCTGGTATCAGCTTTCTGGCGCTCTGGAGCGGTAGACTGGAATTTACCGTAGCCAACACCTACAACACCGTAGATGCTTGCCCAGTCGTTCAGACGGTAAGCTGGACCACCGGTCACGCCGTAGTATTGGCCTTTGTTATAAACGCCAGCGTCAGTACGATCTTTCTCGGTGTAAGTGAAAGAGCCGATCCAACCCAGTGGGTTAGTACCGTCTTCGTAACGATATTTCAGGTTGAAGCCGTTTGCTTTGTTAGCAACGCCTTGATAATCGCTCTGAGCGTAACCACCGGTAACGGTGCTTTGTGCCATGGCAGAACCTGCAGAAACTGCAAGTACACAAGCCAATGCTGAAAGACATGCAATTTTTTTCATAACCACCTCAAATGTGAATATACTTCTCTCCTGACAACGCTATAAATATAACAAAAAACAGCAAGAAACTCTGCCCGCAATTTGTTGTCTAACAGATTGTTTGGTGTAACAGAAAGTTAATGAAGTTTCCTATGTCATTCATTTTACTTATAAAAACTATCATTTTTCTGCAACAAAATTTCCGATCACAAAAAATGCGTTTAAGTATATTCCTAAAAAAACCTGACGTTTCTTTACGGAAATGGCCCTGAAAACGGGCAAATTCTGAACTACTAACGCTTTTTATTTCCCCGCTTCGTGTCTCCTTATTTGCTGAAGATTCCTTTACACTGGGTACTTGTTACTTCGCTGTTAAAACTTAAAGGAATGGATTACAGGATGTCTGCGCCTCCAACGACCAAAAATATGGCCCCAGTGTTGTTCCCTATCGCCGTACTTCTTATTGCGATGCTTTCACTGCAGGGCGGCGCTTCATTAGCGAAATCCCTCTTTTCTACCGTCGGCGCGCCGGGCATCACCGCACTGCGCCTGGGACTTGGCACCGTTATTCTCTGCATTATCTTTAAGCCGTGGCGTTTACGCTTCACGCGTGCGCAACGCAAGCCGCTGCTGATGTATGGCTTAGCGCTCGGCTGCATGAACTATCTCTTCTATTTGGCGATTCGCACCGTGCCGCTTGGCGTCGCGGTGGGTTTAGAATTTCTTGGCCCATTAACGCTGGCATTAATCGGTGCGCGTCGGCCGCTTGATTTCATTTGGGTGCTGCTGGCGGTGGTCGGTTTGTGGTTTCTGCTGCCAATCGGCGCAGGAATGAGCCACATCGATCCGCTCGGCGCCTTGCTGGCGGTCGGTGCCGGCGCTTGTTGGGCGGTCTATATTCTTGCGGGTCAGCGCGCGGGTGCCGAACATGGTCCGGCAACGGTCGCGATGGGATCGCTGATTGCATCAGTGATTTTCGTTCCCCTCGGCCTGACCTTTGCCGCTCCGGGGATCTGGCACTGGGAAGTACTGCCTTTGGCACTGCTGATCGCCCTGCTCTCGAGCGCGATTCCTTATTCTCTTGAAATGATGGCGCTGACGCGTCTACCAGCGCGCATTTTCGGAACCTTGATGAGTCTGGAACCGGCGATGGCTGCGCTGTCGGGCATGCTGTTCCTTGGCGAGTTGTTAACGCTCCAGCAGTGGATTGCGTTGCTGGCGATCATTATCGCCTCGGCGGGTTCAACGCTGACCATGAAACAAAAAAGCGCGAAAATAAGCGAAGTGGATATTAATAATCCGCAATAAATAATCCTTTATTTAGCCTGCTTCAGGCAGGTTAAATATAGACGCATTCTCATTATCATTTTTTGGCCGATAATAAGAATTTTCTGTTATTATTTTGCAACAGGATTAATAAATAATTAACATCGTAATTAAATCATTGTTTTATATAACGTAAAATAAAAAACGCACAATCCATGAGCAACATTAAGGTTTATCTATTCCTGTCATCGTTTTAATCAACTCTGCAGAGTCTAAAACTGCTGCTATACTTATTTCCGTGCTTGATTAGGACAACCATCAATAAGAGGACATTAATGATGAGTACCGCAAAACTGGTTAAAACTAAATCGTCTGATCTGATTTACACCCGTAATGACGTCGCTGACAGCGATAAAAAAGCGACCATCGAGGTGCTCAACCGTCTGGTAGTGGAGTTTATTGACCTGTCGCTGATCACCAAGCAGGCGCACTGGAATATGCGCGGCGCTAACTTTATTGGCGTACATGAGATGCTTGATGGCTTCCGTACGGCGATTACCGATCACCAGGACACTATCGCTGAACGCGTGGTTCAGCTGGGCGGCGTGGCGCTGGGCACCACCCAGATCGTCAACGACAAAACACCACTGAAAAGCTATCCGCTAAATATTCATAGCGTGCAGGATCATCTTAAAGCGCTGGCCGATCGTTATGCGATTGTAGCGAATGACACGCGTAAAGCGATCACTGAAGTCAGCGATGAAGATACCGCTGATATCTTCACCGCGGCATCGCGTGATTTGGATAAATTCCTGTGGTTCATCGAATCAAATATTGAATAAATTTCAATCTCACAATAAAGGCGGGTTATCCCGCCTTTTTTTACGTCTGTAACATTGTGGTGCTTTTTTTGACGTCGTTAACAATTCCTTAAACCCTTCTTTCGCTCGCCCCGCCCATGGTGCACACTGTGCCTGCACCACAACAGCACCTTGCACCAAAATAAGGCACCAATAAGGTGCAACCCTTTTCTGCAGCGCAAAATCGTGTCAGCAAGTGCTTAAAACGACTGATTTCGTGAAAAATGAAAAGTTGGCATAATTTTTTCATATGATAAGCCGTACATCGGGCCACCAGGCCTGAAGGGTAATAAGGAAAAAAATGATGAAGTCATTGATTAAAGTCTCCGTGGCCGCGCTGGCGCTGGCCTTCTCCCTTTCTTCCACCGCAGCAGACAAAAAACTGATTGTCGCCACCGACACCGCATTCGTTCCCTTCGAGTTCAAACAAGGCGATAAATACGTCGGTTTTGATATCGATTTGTGGGACGCGGTCGCCAAAGAATTGAAACTGGATTACACCTTCAAGCCGATGGATTTCAGCGGCATCATCCCTGCGTTGCAAACCAAAAATATTGACCTGGCGCTGGCCGGCATCACCATCACCGAAGAGCGTAAGAAAGCCATCGAGTTCTCAGACGGCTACTACAAAAGCGGTTTGCTGGTAATGGTGCGCGAAAATGAAAAAGACATTAAAGGCATCGACGATCTGAACGGTAAAGTTGTGGCAGTTAAAAGCGGCACCGGTTCGGTTGATTACGCGAAAGCGCACATCAAATCGAAAGATCTGCGTCAGTTCCCGAATATTGACAACGCTTACATGGAGTTAGGCACTCAACGTGCTGACGCCGTGCTGCACGATACGCCAAACATCCTGTACTTCATCAATACCGCCGGTAAAGGCCGCTTCAAAGCGGTTGGCGAATCCATTGAAGCACAACAATATGGCATCGCCTTCCCGAAAGGCAGCGATGACCTGCGTGAGAAAGTGAACGGCGCACTGAAAACCCTGCGCGACAACGGCACTTACAACACCATCTATAAAAAATGGTTCGGTACTGAACCAAAATAATTGCGGCCTAAGCCGATTTTTCCAGCGGGGAGCATAAAACTCCCTGCTTTTTACATTTCCACGCAACAGATTTTGGAGTCACACCATGGAGTTTGACTGGAGCGTCATTTGGCCTGCCCTGCCGATTTTAATCGAAGGTGCCAAAATGACCCTGCTGATCTCGGTCCTCGGCCTGGTCGGCGGTTTAATTATCGGTTTAGTCGCCGGTTTTGCGCGCGCTTACGGCGGCTGGATCACCAATAACATCGCACTGGTATTCATCGAACTGATTCGCGGCACGCCAATCGTAGTCCAGGTGATGTTTATCTACTTCGCCCTGCCGATGGCGTTCCCCGACCTGCGTATCGATCCATTCAGCGCGGCGGTGGTCACCATTATGATTAACTCCGGCGCCTATATTGCAGAGATCACTCGCGGTGCGGTGCTGTCGATCAACAAAGGCTTCCGTGAAGCGGGTCTGGCGCTGGGTTTGTCGCGCCGCGAAACCCTGCGTTACGTGATTATGCCGCTGGCACTGCGCCGTATGCTGCCACCGCTGGGTAACCAGTGGATTGTCAGCATCAAAGATACTTCGCTGTTTATCGTGATTGGCGTGGCCGAACTGACGCGCCAGGGCCAGGAGATCATCGCCGGTAACTTCCGCGCGCTCGAAATCTGGAGCGCCGTTGCCATTATCTATTTGGTTATTACGCTGGTGTTGAGCTTTGTGCTGCGCCGTATTGAGAAAAGGATGAAAATTCTGTGATTGAATTTAACAACGTCTCGAAGAATTTCGGCCAGACTCAGGTGCTGCACGACATCAACCTGAAGATCAATCAAGGCGAAGTGGTGGTGATTATCGGGCCATCGGGTTCCGGTAAATCCACGCTGCTGCGCTGCATCAACAAGCTGGAAGAGATCACCACAGGCGACCTGATTGTCGATGGCATGAAGGTTAATGACCCAAAAGTTGATGAGCGCTTAATTCGTCAGGAAGCGGGCATGGTGTTCCAGCAGTTCCATCTGTTCCCACAGATGAGCGCGCTGGATAACGTGGCCTTTGGCCCGATTCGCGTGCGCGGTGCGAAGAAAGAGGAAGCGCACAAGCTGGCGCGTGAGCTGCTGGGTAAAGTGGGTCTCGCCGAGCGTGCGCACCACTTCCCGTCGGAGCTTTCCGGCGGTCAGCAGCAGCGTGTGGCCATTGCGCGTGCGCTGGCGGTGAAGCCGAAAATGATGCTGTTTGATGAACCGACCTCAGCGCTGGATCCCGAGCTGCGTCACGAAGTACTGAAAGTGATGCAGGATCTGGCTGAGGAAGGTATGACCATGGTCATCGTGACGCACGAAGTGGGCTTTGCACAAAAAGTCGCTTCACGTCTGATCTTCATCGACAAAGGCACCATTGCCGAAGATGGTAATCCAGACGAGCTGATCACCAACCCGCCGAGCGATCGTCTGCGCGAGTTCCTGCAGCACGTATCCTGATAGCCAGGTCGCCGTGGTTGGCGACCGATTCTGTAAGGTCGTCATTGATGACGACCTTCTTCCTCACCGCCCCACACACAAATCAATTTTCCTTTCAGAATCTGTACCTTCCATCACTGACTATACTTCCCTCTTGTGCCGTTCAAGGAGAAAGCGATGTTGTCTGCCAGCCCACCCGGTCGTGCCACCCTGTGGTTACTCTTCAGTTTGCTCACCCTGTTTCTCATGCCTTCGGCGCAGGCGGTTAATCTGCCTCAGGCCGCCGTGGCAGCACAGCAGTCACAAACGCCAGCCAGCAGCAGCAGCGCGGAAGGTGAACCCAGCGTAGAAGAGAAAAAAGCCGCCTACGCCGCGCTGGCCAATATTCTGGATAACAACGCTTCACGTCAGGAATTGATCGATCAGTTACGCCAGGCCGCT
Organism: Pantoea sp. GM01; assembly: GCF_000282675.1. Classification (NCBI taxonomy): domain Bacteria; kingdom Pseudomonadati; phylum Pseudomonadota; class Gammaproteobacteria; order Enterobacterales; family Erwiniaceae; genus Pantoea; species Pantoea sp. GM01. The sequence continues at coordinate 195,026 of NZ_AKIU01000028.1, forward strand.
AACAGCAAATCCACCAGCGAACAGCCGGTGCTCGCCCCACCGCGGGCGGATCAGGAAGATCCTACCGTGCTGGAGAGCGTCACCAACGTCACGCGTCAATATGGCGGCGCGGTGGCCTCACAGTTTGTGAAGTTACATGACAACATCACCAACGCGCCGCACAAAGCCTTCAACCAGCAAACCTTTCTCAATGCGCTGAAATACTTTGCCGGCCTCGCCGCCGCGGTGTTTGCCTTTTACTGGCTGACGCGCCGCATGATGTGGCCGGTGTGGCGGCGCATGGGGCGCTGGGGACGCCAGCAAAACCTTGAGCGCACCAAGTGGCTGCATCTGCCCGCCACTATCTTCATGGCGTTTATTCTTGATATTTTGCTGCTGGCGCTGACGCTGTTTGTCGGCCAGATCATCAGCGACAACTATCACAACGGCAACCGCACCATCGCCTATCAGCAAGGGCTATTCCTCAACGCCTTTGCGCTCATTGAATTCTTTAAAGCGGTACTGCGCCTGATATTCTGCCCGCGTTTCCCCGCGCTGCGCTTCTTCCACTTACCGGATGCGCGCGCCAGCTACTGGAACACACGTTTAAGCTGGCTGAGCGGCATTATTGGCTACGGCTTATTAGTGGTGGTGCCCATTGTTTCCAATCAGGTCAATATTCAGGTGGCTGCGCTGGTTAATATGCTAATCATGGGGATCATGACCGGGTGGGCGCTGTGGCTGATTTTCCGCAACAAAAACAACATCCATCACGAACTGTCGCGCCTCGCCGATCGCAGCATGAGTTTCTTTGCGCTGTTCATCCGCGCCTTCGGTATGGTGTGGCACTGGCTGGCCAGCGCCTACTTTATCGCGCTGTTCCTGTTCTCGATCTTCAATCCCGGCGACAGCCTGAAGTTTATGATGTCCGCCACGGTGCGCAGCCTGGCCATCGTCGTCATCGCCGCGCTGATTTCCGGCATGCTCACGCGCTGGATCGGCAAAACCGTTACGCTCTCACCGGATATGCGCCGCAACTATCCCGAGCTGCAAAAGCGCGTCAATGATTGGATCAAAGCGCTGCTAAAACTGGCGCGCGTGGTCACGGTATTCGCCACGCTGCTGTTGCTGCTCAACGCATGGAATCTGTTTGATCTTTGGCATTGGCTGACCCTCGGTGCCGGACAGAAAATGGTGGATGTGCTGATTCGCATCGTGATGATTGTGCTGCTGTCGGCGGTAGGCTGGACGCTGCTGGCCAGTTTGATCGAAAGCCGTCTGGCGTCAGATTCGCACGGTCGTCCGATGCCCAGCGCACGCACCCGCACGCTGCTGACGCTGTTCCGTAATGCGTTAGCGGTGGTGATTAGCACCATCACCATTATGATTTTGCTGTCGGAAGTCGGGGTCAACATTGCGCCGCTGCTGGCCGGTGCCGGTGCACTCGGCCTGGCGGTGTCATTCGGCTCACAAACGCTGGTGAAAGATATCATTACTGGCATCTTTATCCAGTTTGAGAACGGCATGAACACCGGCGATCTGGTGACGATTGGCCCGATCACTGGCACAGTGGAACGCATGTCCATTCGCTCGGTGGGCGTACGCCAGGATACCGGCGCCTATCACATTATTCCGTGGTCATCGATCACCACTTTCGCCAACTTTGTGCGCGGTATCGGCTCGTTCGTGGCCAACTATGATGTGGATCGCAGTGAAGATACCGAACGCGTTAACGCGACGCTGCAAGGTGCGGTGCAGGAACTGCTGGAGAATCCGGACATTCGCGGCATGGTGATTGGCGAGCCGAGCTTTGCGGGACTGGTGGGCTTAACTAATCAATCCTTTACCGTGCGCGTCTCCTTCACCACCCAGCCGCTAAAACAGTGGACGGTGCGCTTTGCGCTGGACGACAAGGTGAAGAAGCATTTTGATGCGGCTGGCATTAAAGCACCGCATCAAACGGTGGAAGTGATGCAAACCGGCAGCGATATCACGTCCGCTGCCAGTTTACCGGCGCTACCGCCGGCGCAATAAACTCAGCGTTTCAGCCGCTTAGCGCGTGTCGCTGGCGGCTGGAACGTCCAGGCGATAAAGCGGCTCTGCTTCTGCCCCTGCGCCATTTCGATGATGCGCACTTCATAAGCGTCCAGATCGCGCAGCTGGTCACGGAGCGCCGGCAAGTTCTCTTTGCGTGACACCAGCGAGGTGAACCACACAATGTTGTCTGAGTGCGCCACGCTTTCATCAATCATCTGACCGACGAACTTGCGCTCGCCGCCATCGCACCACAGTTCGCTGTGATGACCACCAAAATTGAGCGGTGCGTTTTTGCCTAAGCCCAGATTACGCGTTTTGCGCTGGCCAACAGTGGCCGCTTCTTGCGCGGAGGAGTGGAACGGCGGATTACACAACACCGCATGATAGCGTTCGTTCTTGTGCACCACGCCGGAGAAAATGGCAGCGGCATCCTTTTGACGGCGCAAACGCACGCCGCGCTGCAAGCCCGGATTGCTCGCTACAATCTGCCCTGCGGCAGTTATCGCTTCGGCGGTGATATCGGTGCCGGTGAAGCGCCAGCCATATTCGGCGTTGCCAATCAGCGGATAGATGCAGTTCGCGCCGCAGCCGATATCCATCACATCTAAATCGCGCGGGATCACGCCTTCGTTGTCGCTCGCCAGCAGATCGGCCAGCGCGTGCACGTAATCAGCACGGCCCGGAACCGGCGGCGTCAGGTAGCCTGCCGGCAGCTGCCAGTTAAGGTTGTAGAACAGTTTCAACAGGGCCTGATTCAGCAGCATAACCGCTTCAGGATCGGCGAAATCCACCGACAACTCACCGTAGCCGTTGGGACGCACTTTCACCGCCAGCGGCGGATGGGCTGCGGTCAGAGCAGCAAAATCATAACGGCCCTGATGGCGGTTACGCGGATGGAAAGGTGACGTGGCGGCTGGCTTGTTCATAGTTTCTCCGGAAAATAGCGCGGGCGTAAGATACCCCGCTGCGCGCGTAAAAGAAATTATCAGCCGCCGTTTTTTGCCATTATTTCTGTGCGCGAGCCAGCCATTGCTGCATCTGCGCCAGGGCATAAGTGCGTGAACTCACCACCTGATGCGGAATGCCGAACATTTTGCGCATCTTACGCAGTTCCGCACAGCGCGACGCCTCACTCTCAATACTCAGCATTCCTTTGCAGCGTTGACTCAGCAGTTGGCGATGGCGAATCAGCCAGTCACCCCGTTGCCGCCGATCGGCCTCGGTCTCTTCAACGCGCATGTGATCGTAGACCACCACAAACGGCGCCTCTTGCTGCAGCAGCGCCAGCATCTCCGCTTCCCATTGGCTGGCGTAACCCGGCAGCACGGCCTGCTGGTTAAGGCACACCAGCGGAAAAGCCTGAATATCATAAACGGTAAAATCCTGGGGATTTAACGACATACAACCTCCTGATTGATTAAAGCCAGTGCGCCAGCAACGCTGTCAGACGTCCGCGGACGCGCGTGTCACCCGCCACCGCAATGCTGCAGCTCATGCCAGCCGTGAGTAATTTATCCTGCGGTAGCGCCTCGAATTCGATGCGCACCGGAATGCGCTGCGCCAGCCGAATCCAGCTAAAGGTGGCTTCTACGCCGGGCAAGCCCTGTTCATCCACCTGCTGATTGGTGTCGCTGATACCGTGACCAAAGCTGGCAACGCGGCCGCTAAGCGTTTGGCTGTCGCCCATCAGATGAATATCAACGCGATCGCCAATATGCATGGCGTGTAGTTTGGTTTCTTCGAAGTAGCCGGTAACCCAGAAGCTGTGCGCATCCACCAGCGCCACATCCGGTGTGCCTGCTACCGCATAATCTCCCGCCTGTAAGCGCAGATGGGTTACATAGCCATCCACCGGTGCGCGCACCGTGGCACGTTGTAGATTGAGCTGCGCGAGAGCCAGCGCTGCGATCGCCTGCTGCTGTTGCGCCTCCGCCACCAGCAATGCCTCGCGCGCACGTTGTACCTCCTCAGCGGCCATCAGCGCCGCCATTTGCCGCCGCCGCTGCGCCTCATCGCGCTTTTGCTGCAGCGTGGCGTTGGCCTCCCGCAGCTGAGCTTCAGCCTGTGCCACCGCAAGCTGGAAGCGCAGTGGATCAATTACAAACAGCGTGGTACCGCGCGCCACAAACTGGTTATCCGCCACCGGCACCGTCTGCACCGTGCCGGAAACCTCCGGGGCAATGCGAATCACCTGCGCACTGACGCGACCATCGCGTGTCCAGGGCGCCAGCACGTAGGCCCGCCACAGAGCGATTGCCAGCCAGATTGCGACGGCCACCACCAGCAGCGTCATGACCATCCTGAGGGACGACTTCCATGAGAAAACTGAATCAGACATAGAGAATTAACACCGCCAGTAAGAGAAAAGACAAAGCGAATTCGAACAGCGCCGGATGCCAAACCCAACGCAGCACACCACAGCGCACCAGCAGCGCACGTGCAGCAAGGAATAGCGGGAAAGTGGCACAGAGATAGATAAAGAAAGGCGGCAGATAGATGCCGGCAATCGACACCTCACTTAACATGCGCATCCCCTCCCTGCTGCGGCGAGAAGTAGTCAGCATGCTGCTGCAATAGCTGCGCGAGGGCGCTAAAACCGGCCGCTAAAGTCGCATCACCGCGCAGCAAACGTGCCGTGCGTTGAGCGTGCTTCGCCGCCTGGAGCGGGTTACCCGCGCGACGTGCAATACGCTGCTGTGCCGTGACAATTTGCGATCGCCACGGCGAATCGATTGCCAGCGCGCGTAAACGCAGCACTTCACGCCCCAGCTGCAGGCTGGCTAAGCCCTGCTGCAGCGCAAGATCCTGTGCTTGCGGTTGGGTGCGCAGCAGCGCCCCCAGTTGCGCCAGCCGATGCTGCTGCTGTTGCTGCCAGCGCAGCGGTTTCGCCGCTTTTCCCGCCAGCAACGCCAGACTGTTGAGCCGAATCCGCGCCCGCAGTCTCTGCACATGACGCGCCGGGTTACGTGGCATCAACTGAAACGCCAGCAGCGTTAACGCCGTGCCGGTCAGCCACGCCAGCGACCAGTTAAGAAACTGCGTAACGTCATACACCATGGGATTACTGGCCGCCGTTAAGGTGTTAAACCCCACCAGATACGCCAACCCGCTCAGAATATGTTGCGGATAGCTGGTGGCATAAATACCCGGCAACCAAAACAGGCTCAGCACCAGCAGCAACAGCGGTAGACCATTAATCAACGGCAGCACCAGAAAGGCGCAGATCAGCGCCATCGGCAGCGCATACAGCGTGCCACGCAAAAACTGTTGTGCACCGGCGGCAGGCTGAGGAGATGCGGAGAGCAAGGCGCAATAAGGCGCAATGATCAGCAGCATAATATCGCCCGCAGGCCAGCCGCTGCCCAACCACAGCAGCGATGCCGCCAGTAGCGTTAAGGTGGCACGTAATCCATTGCGCCGTGCACCGCTCCAGTCACGATGAAAACTCGGCGCGACCAGGCGCGGTGATGAAGAGGTGTAGGGCAGATAGCTAAGCACCTGCACCACGCGTTGCATGGCGTCAATGTGCGTCTGAAGCTGCGTTTCATCAGCACGCGCGTCTAGCAGCAGGTGCCGCGCCGTAGGCAATCCCGCCCGGCCCTGCGCCAGCGCATCGGCGACACGTTGCCAGATCGCCGCTGGCTGGCTGACGCCGCTCGCCACCATCTCACCCAGCGCATCCATGGCCTGCTGGATGGCGCGGCTATGCTGCGCAAGCGTGACGGACTCCTGGCGGGCTGCTGCCAGCAAATCGTCAACGCTGTAGATTTCGCTCATCAGTCGATGCTGGGCCGCGGGCGGGCCTTGCATAGCCAGTAGCGTGGCGGTTTGCTGCGTTAAACGCAGCAGCATCGCGTCCAGTTTGCTGCTTAAGGTGCGGCGACTAAACAGTGCCGTCACCAGCCCAAGTGACATCACACCAATCGCCACCGTCGAGGCGCGGCCCACCGCGTGTGCAAAAGCCAGGTCGGGATGCTGCATCGCCCCAAGGGTTGCCAGGCCAATGGTGTAACCCGCTACCGCTGCGCCCGAGGCGCGAAAGTGGCGCAGCACGCTCATCGCCATCACGCACACGCCGAGCCACAAGCTCTCTGCCAGCATAAATAGCCACGGAAGCTGGGCAAACGCGGCCATCAATGCCAGCGCCACCACCATGCCAACCAGCGTGCCGATCAGGCGCCATTTACCTTTGCCCAGCACCGCGCCTTGAACCGGATTGAGCACCAGCAGCACGGTGGTCGCCGCCGAATAGGGCATGTCCAGTTCCAGCGCGTAAGCCACTACCAGCGCCAGGTTGGCGGCGATTAACGAACGCAGAAAATAGGTCGCGCGCGGCGTGGTTAAATCGCACTGCGACACGAACCGGTGGGCAAATGAGAGAGTGCGGGACTGCATGGAGAATCCTCAACCGTGAAAGTTGGGCTCACTGTAGGGAAAGGAATCCATGCGTAAAAGTGACGATTGTTAAATTGATGAGTGCGTCAAACGCACGGATTAAGCAATATTCAGCCGTCGTTGCTGCATAACTGGCGGATGGTCTGACGCAACCAGCGGTGTGCCGCATCCTGCTGGAAGCGCGGATGCCAGGCCTGCGTCAGCAACACTGTCTCTAACGGCACCGGCAGCTCAAAGGTGCGCACGCGCATGCCGGCACTCACCGCGCTGCGCGCCAGATGCTCCGGCAGGGGTAATAACAGGTCAGAATCCTGCAGGGCGAAGATCGCGCTATAGGGTGTCGCCACAATCAGCGATATCTGACGCTGCAATCCCTGCTGCTCCAGTGCGCTATCAATCGGTCCCGTGGCTTTGCCGCGACGTGAAATGCTGATATGTCCCCAGCGCGTCAGCTGCTCGGGAGAGATGTCCCCAGCAAAAATCGGATGGTCGTGGCGCGCCAGCCCAACAAACCGGGTGGTAAACAGCGGCTGCACGCGAATTTCAGGACCAAGCTGGCGCGCCGCGCTGATAAACAGATCGACGCGGCCGCTGCGCAGTAGCTCCACGTCCACATCATCCTCTTCCGGCGCAAAGTGCAGCAGCGCGCGAGGCATCTCCTGCGCCATGACTTCCAGCAAACGCCCGGAATAGAAGCCGGTGAAAGTATCATTGGCGCGCACATTGAAGCGGCGATCCAGCCCCACCAGCGGCACATTTTCGCCCTGCGTGAGCACCTGCGTGGCCTGTTCAACCGCTGCACGCACCTGCTCACGCAGCGCCAGCGCGCGTGGCGTGGGCACCAGCTTGCGTCCCGCCTGGACAAAAACTGGATCGCCCAGGGTGGCGCGAATCCGCCCGAGCGTGCGGCTCATCGCCGGTGCGCTGAGGTTCATGCGCCGGGCAGCCGCCGCTACGCTGCCCTCTTCCAGCAAAATATCCAGCGCAATTAATAAGTTTAAATCGGGGTGTTTCATTGCCACTCCCTGCAACCAGCCAAAAGGCCATACTAGCCGTATTACGAATACGTAAACAACGGGAAGCAATGCGTGCGTTGTACGCAACTACTGGCTATTGCGCCCTAAGCTAACCGGCTAAGATAAAGCATTGATCATCACCGGGAGCAGAAATGACACGTCAACGTTACTCTTATCAGCCACGCGCTGGACACGGTTTGCCGCACGATCCGCTGAATGCCATCGTCGGTCCACGCCCGATTGGCTGGGTCAGCTCACAGAGCGCCAGCGGCACGCGCAATCTGGCGCCGTACAGCTTCTTTAACTGCTTCAATTATCATCCGCCGATTATTGGTTTTGCCAGCAGCGGCTGGAAAGACAGCGTGCAAAATATCTCGGAGACCAAAGAGTTTGTCTGGAACCTGGCAACGCGTCCGCTGGCCGAAGCGATGAATGAGAGCTCCGCGTCAGTGCCGTCCGATCAGGATGAGTTTGCGCTGGCGGGATTAACGCCATTGGCAGCGTCACACGTCAATGTCAGCATGGTGGCAGAAAGCCCGGTGAATTTTGAGTGTAAGTTGACGCAGCTGATTCAACTGCAGGATGCACAAGGCCATCCGATTGATAGCTGGCTGGTGCTGGGTGAAGCCGTCGCCATCCATATTGATGAGGCGTTGCTGGAGAATGGCATTTACCAAACCGCCAAAGCGCAGCCGATCCTGCGTGCCGGTGGTCCGTCGGCCTATTACGGCATCAGCGAGGAGCTGCGCTTTGATTTGGTGCGCCCGGATGCCCGCCGCAGTTAATGCCTGACACATTTCGTAGCGGCGCAATTTATTGCGCAATGTGTGGATGGGCACGGCGCTGCCATTAATAGGCGCGATAAATCGCGCCGCTACGGATAGTGCGCTTTTTCAGCGCGGATGATAACTTTTCAACACTTCAACCGCGCGCGCAATCTCCGGGGCCAGCCAGCGATCTTCCTGCCAGTTGGCCACCACGGTGCGCAGGCGACGTAATGCCTGCGCCGTGCCTTGCGCCAGCTGATCTTCGCCGTGGAAATCCAGCGCCTGCGCCGCCAGCAGATACTCAATTGCCAGAATCTGCCACACATTGCTCAGCAGCTTCAGCAGCTTGAGCGCCGCACCGGTACCAAGGCTGAGATGATCTTCCTGCAAACCCGAGGTGACATAGTTATCCAGCACCGCCGGTTGCGCCAGCTGGCGATTCTCTGCGCACAGCGACGCCGCCACATACTGCGCAATCATCATGCCGGAGTTAACGCCCGGCTGTGCCACCAGAAACGCCGGTAAACCGCTCACCAGGGGATTGACCAGGCGATCGAGGCGTCGCTCGGCGATGCTGCCCACTTCCGCCATCGCAATCGCCAGCAGATCCGCCGCCATCGCCACCGATTCACCGTGCGGATTAGCCTGCGACACCACGCGCCAGCTGTCCGCCGTGCCGAGCACCAGCGGATTATCGGTACAGGCATTGAGTTCAATGGTGATCTGGCGCGCCGCGTGATCGAACTGATCGCGGCTGGCCCCGTGCACCTGCGGCATCGAACGCAGGCTGAGTGCATCCTGGGTGCGAATGCCAACGCTGGCCGCCAGCAGCGGACTATCGCTCAGCAGTTGACGCAAGCGCTGACCGCTGAGCTGCATGCCCGGGCTGGCTTTCAGCGCGATCACTTCGGCGTCAAAGGCCACCAGCTGTCCACGCAGCGCCTCAAAACTCATCGCACCGGTGACATCCGCCCAATCGAGCAAACGCGCGGCATCATCCAGCGCCAGGCAGGATAAACCGGTCATGCACGGCGTACCGTTCACCAGGCTCAGCCCCTCTTTAGCGCCGGGACGATAGGGTTGCAAACCCGCCAGCGTTAACGCCTGCGCAGCGGGCATCATCTGGTTTTGATACTCAACCTCGCCAACCCCTATCAGCGCCAGGCCGATATGCGCCATATGGCTGAGATAGCCCACCGATCCCTGCGCGGGCACCTGCGGCGTAATCTGCTGATTAAGCAGCGCCAGCAGATGCTGCACCAGCGCCACCGACACGCCGGATTTTCCGTGGCTGTAATTAGCAATGGCCGCACACAGAATGGCGCGCGCCTGTTCACGCGTCAGCACTTGACCCACGCCGCAGGCATGGCTCAGCAGCGTATTACGCGATAGCTGGCTAAGCTGCTCCTCCGGCAGCGTGATATTACACAGCGCGCCCAAGCCGGTATTGATGCCATAGGCAATCTGGCCGCTGGCCACAATCTCATCGACAATCGCGCGACCTTGCGCAATGCGCTGCCAGGCGCTAACGCTCAGGCTTAGCTCCGCATTGTGGCGTGCCACCTGCACCAGTTCCTGCCATGTTAGCGGGCTATCGCCCCACACCACGGTCATGCTGGCTGCTCCACACCGTGGTGGCTGGAGATAAATTGCTTAAAGCGCGGCGATCCCTGCTCGCCAAACATCTCTTCCGGCGCACCCTGACAATCAATAGTGCCCTGATGCATAAACACCACGCGATTGGAGACGTTGCGCGCAAAGCCCATTTCGTGCGTCACCACCAGCATGGTGCGCCCCTCCTCTGCCAGGCTGCGCATCACTTTCAGCACTTCGCCCACCAGTTCCGGATCGAGCGCCGAGGTCGGTTCGTCGAACAGCATGACTTCGGGATCCATTGCCAGCGCGCGGGCAATCGCTACGCGCTGCTGTTGGCCGCCCGACAGCTGCGCCGGATAGAAATCTTTGCGATTCAGCAATCCCACGCGATCGAGCAGCTGCTCCGCCTGCGCGATGCAGCTTTTTTTGTCGCGTTTCAATACGTAGTGCGGGCCTTCGATGACGTTTTGCAGCACCGGCATGTGTGACCACAAATTAAAGCTCTGGAACACCATGCCCAGCCGTGAACGCAGGCGCTCAATCTGTTTTGGGTTGGCCGCCAGTTGATGACCGCGCGCGTGGCGCTTCATCTCAATGGTTTCACCGCCTACGCTCACCACGCCGGCATCCGGCGTTTCCAGCAGGTTGATGCAGCGCAGCAAGGTGCTTTTGCCCGAGCCGCTGGCACCGAGAATCGAGATGACATCGCCTTGATGTGCCTGCAGCGAAATGCCTTTCAGAACTTCCATCGCGCCAAAAGATTTATGGATATCGGTGGCGGATAAGGTAACGGGTGATGTGTGATGCATATTACTCTCCGGCAAGCGGTTTAACGGCGGGCAACGGCTTTTTTGCGGCACGATGCTGCGCACTCAGATGGCGCTCTAACAGCCCGTACAGCTGGACGATAATAAAGTTGAGAATCAGGTAGATAGCCGCCGCGCAGATAAAGACTTCCATGGTGCGATAGGTGCGTTGAATGATCTGCTGCGCCACACCGGTCACGTCCCAAACGGTCACCAGACTGGCTAACGCGGTGGATTTCACCAGCAGGATCGCTTCGGTGGAGTACGCCGGCAGCGCATAGCGCAACATGATCGGCGCAATAATGCGGCGCAGCAGCAGCCAGCGCGACATGCCGCAGGCTAGCCCGGCTTCCACTTGTCCGGCGGGCACGGCCAGTAGCGCGCCGCGCAGAATCTCGGCGGTATAGGCCGCGGTGCACAGCGACAGCGCCAGCACCGCACAGATGAACGGCTCGCGCAGGAACGGCCAGACGAAGCTGTGGCGGATCACGCCAAACTGGCCAAGGCCGTAATAGATGAGAAACAGCTGGATCATCAGCGGCGAACCGCGAAACACCAGAATATAGCCGCGCGCAAAGCCGCTTAGCACGCGCCAGCGGCTCATACGCAGTGACAAAATACCGATCGCCAGAATGCCGCCGCAGAGAAAGGCGCTGATAAACAGGCCCAGCGTCACCGGCAGCGCGGCGCTCAGCTTGAGGAAGGTGTCAGAGAGAAAGGCGAAATCGATCATGCTGCTGCTCCTTAATGCTGTGCCGCAGTGCGACTTTGCCACGCACGACCGAGGCGCGACTCTGCCCGGCGAAACGCATGATTAGACAGCAGCGTCAGCACCAGATAACAGGCAGCGCCGACCAGATAGAAGGTGAAGTAATCGCGCGTAGATCCGGCGGCGACCTGGCTGGCGCGCATCAGCTCGACGATGCCGGTGACCGACACCAGCGCCGAGTCTTTCAGGCTCATCTGCCACACATTCGACATGCCCGGCAGCGCATAGCGCACCACCTGCGGCAACAGAATGCGTTGCGCGATACGCCAACGCGGCATGCCTATCGCCACTGCCGCTTCGACTTCACCTTTGGCCAGCGCCAGACGCGCCGCGCGATACACTTCCCCTTGATACGAACCCGAGATGAGCCCGATAGCCAGTGCACCAATCAGGAACGGCGGCGCTTCGATAAAACCATCGGCGCCAAACATCTGCCCGACCAGCGTAATCAGGCCGGATCCACCAAAATAGAACAGGTAGATCACCAGCAGTTCCGGGATGCCGCGAAACACCACCGAATAGCCTTCACCTAACCAGCGCAGCCAGCGCTGAGGTGATAACTTGGCCGCCGCCACACCGGAACCGACCACCGCACCAATCATCAGCGCCACCAGCGACAGCAGCAGCGTGGTACAGGCGGCGCTCAGGATCAGGCGGCCCCAGCCATCAGCACCAAAACTCAGCAGGCTCATCATCTTTCACCTCACTTACGGGGTTACGTCAGTTTTAAACCACTTCTCACTGAGCTTTTTCACCGTGCCATCGGCCAGCGCGGCATGAATCGCCTCATCCAGCTTGGCTTTCAAATCGTTATCCGCCATGCGCACGCCCATCGCTTCGCCCTCGCCCCAGATCGGGCCGCCGAGCTGCGGGCCGCTGAAGACCAGGTTGTTGTTCTCTTTACGCGCCAGCATCGATTGCGCAAAGGTCACATCATCGAATACCGCATCGATACGACCCGATTGCAGATCAAGCATCGCATCCGCCGACGAGGTGTATTCGCGTACGTCGGCATCACCTTTGAAGTACTTATCGATAAACGGCGTGTAGACGGTGCCAGAGGCAATGCCGATGGTTTTGCCCTTCAGCGCCGCTTTCAGCGGGGCAATCGCTGCGTTGATCTCTTTTTCATCGTCATGCAGCTTGATGATGTTGTGATCGGCCGGCAGCAGCGGACTGTCTTTGGTGGTGATAAAGGTGGCGGGCGTTGAAGCATAAGGCGCGGTGAAGTTGACCACTTTTTTGCGATCTGGCGTGATGACAATCGCATCCATGATCACGTCATATTTACCGGCATTCAGGCCAGCGATCATGCCGTCCCAGTTCTGCACCACCAGCTTGCACTGAATGCCCATGCGCTTGCACAGATCTTCCATCAGTTCAGGTTCAAAGCCGCCTAACTTGCCGCCCGGCAGCGTCAGGTTCCAGGGTTCATAGCTGCCTTCAGTAGCGATAGTGATCGATTTCCACTCTTTCGCCTGTACAGCAACACCGCTGATCATCAGGCTGGCAAACAGGGTCGTGAGGCAAAAACGGCGAATCGGGGCGCGGTACGTCATGCGGCTTCTCCTGGTTATTTATCAAGTTCCTCGGTCTCTGCGGGTGATATTTTTGCAGATGACCTTTCATGTATATACAAGTTAGCGTGCGGCAGATCATTGTCGGCATAAGCTTTTTGTGAGCCAGCCAGTATAAAAAATCATAATCGCTGCGTGGTGTTTACTTGTACATACAACCTAGCAAGCGCTATGCCAAAATGGCAAAGCTGCAGAATCAGGCAATTATCACGCGATGAAAGGAAGTTGTGCACCGTAAAAGGGCGAGGCTTGCATGGCGGTGGTGCAGAGTGAAGCAGGAATGTGTGAATTGTGGTGCGCATCAATGCGCACCTTACATTGTAGGGTCGCCATTCATGGCGACCGGGTTTCAGGTAAGTTTACCCGCTTCAATAAACGCCTGCAGCAGCGGTTTCAGCACCTTCTGTAGCTGCCCAGCGCGGTCCTGTTGCCAGGCAAACGGCGGCGTCTCATCCATATAATTAAGCTGCGCCAGCTCCAGCTGCACCGCCTGCACGCCCTGCTCCGGCTGGCCGTAGGCGCGCGTAATATAGCCACCTTTGAAGCGTCCGTTGGCGATCCAGCTGTAATCGTTTTGTGCCGTACAAACCTGTTTAATCGCTTCAATCACCGGCGTTGAACAGCTGGCGCCATCATTGGTGCCGATGTTGAGATCCGGCAAACGCCCGTCAAACAGGCGCGGAATGACGGAGGCGATAGAGTGTGCATCAAACAGCAGCGCGTAACCGTGCTGCGCCTTCAGGCGCGCCAGCTCCTGCTGCAGCTGCTGGTGATACGGCTGCCAGATGGTGTCCAGATAGCCCTGACGCACCTCAGCACTCGGCGTTTTACCCGCGACAAAGGTTGGGCTGCCGTCGAATAACGTTTCCGGATATAAACCGGTGGTCGCCGTGGTGTAGAGCGGTTGATTGTCCGCCGGACGATTGAGGTCAATCACAAAGCGCGAATAGTGGCCAATCAGCACGCTGGCACCCAAATCGCGGACAAAATCGTACAGCAGCGGCAGATGCCAATCGGTGTCCGGCAGGCCGCACGCCGCCTCGCTCAATCCGGCCTCAACGTCTGGCGTTAATTGGGTGCCCGCATGCGGAATGCTAACCAGCAACGGAATCTTGCCGGCGGTGAAATGAAAAGAGGTCATTGCGCTTCTCCACGATAGATAACCTGGCACGGCAATTCGCCGCCCAGCCAGTAAACCAGCTCTGCCGGACGCGCCAGCGGCCAGTGAACAAAATTCGCCACCTTGCCCGTTTCCAGCGAACCGTGCGATTGCGCTAAGCCCAGCGCTTTTGCGCCCCACAGCGTCACGCCAGCCAGCGCCTCTTCCGGCGTCAGACCAAACAGCGTGCAGCCCATATTCAACATCAAGCGCAGCGATAGCGCCGGTGAGGTGCCCGGATTGGCATCGCTGGCCAGCGCCATCGGCACGCCGTGTTGCCGGAACAGTGCGACCGGCGGACGCTGGGTTTCGCGCAGCAGATAAAACGCGCCCGGCAATAGCACCGCCACGGTGCCGTGCTGTGCCATCGCTTTGGCATCCTCTTCAGTCGCATATTCCAGATGATCGGCGGAGAGCGCACCGTAACGCGCCGCCAGCGCCGCGCCGCCTAGCGCGGAAAGCTGCTCGGCATGCAGTTTCACCGGCAAATCTAAGGCTTTAGCGGCATCGAATACCGCGCTGACCTGCTGCGGTGAAAAGGCTAAATGTTCGCAGAATGCATCCACCGCATCCGCCAAACCGTCTGCTTTTACCTGCGGTAACAGGCGTTGGCAGATGATATCGATCCAGCCTTGCGGGTTGTCTTTAAACTCCGGTGGGAAACCGTGTGCGGCTAAACAGGTGGCCTGTACATCGGCGGGCACCGTTTCCGCCAGCTCGCGGATGGCTCGCAGCATCATGAGCTCGCTGGCTTCATCGAGGCCGTAACCGGATTTGATCTCTACCGTGGTCACGCCTTCCGCCAGCAGACGATCCAGCCGCCAACGCGCGCTTGCCACCAGCTCTTGCTGAGTTGCAGCTCGCGTGGCGCGAACCGTGGAGAGAATGCCGCCGCCCTGCGCCGCAATCTCCGCATAGCTGACGCCATTCAAACGCTGCTCAAACTCCTGGCTGCGATCGCCGCCAAACACCAGATGCGTGTGGCAATCCACTAAACCAGGCGTAATAATGCCGCCGGAAAATTCGTGCTGTTTACGCGGCGCGAAAGCCGGGCAATCGCTGCGTGGCCCCACCCAAATCAGTTTTCCCTGATCGACCGCTAGCGCGCCGTCGGCAATCAGATTGTAGTGTCCGTCACGCATCGTAACGATGTCGGCCCCCAGCCACAGGCTGTCGATCTGCTTCGCTTCTGCCATCCCACTCCCCTTAACGTTCGGCGATTTACACTGCGCATCAAAGTATGTATATGTATATACAACTTTCCGCCATGCAGGATCAACCATGACAACGTATTTTGCCCCACGCGCATTGCTGGCCGACGGCTGGCATGAGCACGTGCTGATCACCACCAACGCAGCCGGACAAATCACTGAACTCACGCCTGATAGCGAACCCGGTACGGCCACGCGCCTTGCTGGATCGGTTATCCCGGCGATTGCCAATCTGCATTCGCACGCCTTTCAGCGCGCGATGGCTGGGTTGGCCGAAGTGGCGGGCGATCCGCAGGACAGCTTCTGGACATGGCGCGATCTGATGTACCGCATGGTGCAGCGGCTATCGCCGCAGCAGGTTGGCGATATCGCCACGCATCTCTACATCGACATGCTAAAAGGCGGTTACAGCCAGGTGGCAGAATTCCACTACCTACACCACGATCCGCACGGGCAGCCGTATGCCGATGATGCAATGCTGCTGCATTTAATGGCAGCGGCAGACACGGCAGGCATCGGCCAAACTTTGCTGCCGGTGCTGTATAGCTACAGCGGCTTTGGTGCGCAGCCGGCCAGCGACGGTCAGCGCCGTTTCATCCAGCAAACTGAAGCCTACCTGCAACAGCAGCAGCGCGTGGCGAGCTGGAGCGCGGATAAACCGCTGCTTAATCATGGCATCTGTTTCCATTCGCTGCGCGCGGTGAGTGAAGCGCAAATGCATGAGGTATTAACCGCCTGCCCGCAGGATGTGCCGGTGCACATTCACGTTGCCGAGCAGGAAAAAGAGGTGAATGACAGCCTGACGTGGAGCGGCGAACGTCCGGTGGCCTGGCTGCTCAACCGCTTTAATGTCGATCAGCGCTGGTGTTTGATTCACGCTACCCATCTGGATGACGATGAGATTCAACGCATGGCGGCAAGCGGCGCGGTGGCCGGTTTATGTCCGACCACTGAAGCCAACCTCGGCGACGGCATTTTCCCGGCGGTTGAGTACATTGCACGCGGCGGCCGCTGGGGCATTGGTTCCGATAGCCATGTTTCGCTCAGCACGCTGGAAGAGCTGCGCTGGCTGGAGTACGGCCAGCGACTACGCGATCGCCGTCGCAACCGCATCACATTGCCGAATCAACCGTCGGTGGGCGATCTGCTGTGGCAGCAAGCCGCGCAGGGCGGCGCGCAGGCGTGCAGTTTAGCAGCGGGCGAACTGGCGATGGGCAAACGTGCCGATTGGTTGGTGCTGGCAGAAGATGCATTTCTCGGCAGCGTGAGCAGCGCTTCGCTGCTGAATCGCTGGCTGTTTGGCGGGCAGCGCGAGCAGATTCGCGACGTATTTGTGGCCGGTAAACAGGTGATTCATCATGGCCATCATCCGGCCGAAGAAGTAGCAGCGGCGCGCTTTGCCGAGGCGATGAGGGCGCTGCAATGAGAACGCGTTTTGCCTATGAGCAACTGCCGGTGAGCCGCTGGCGTAACGGCGGCGGCGAGACGCGCGAAATCATCAGCTATCCGCCAGGCGAAGTGCAGTTTGCCTGGCGTGCCAGCATCGCGACCATCTCCGCCGACGGGCCGTTTTCGCCCTTCCCCGGCATCGACCGCGTGATTACCCTGCTACACGGCGACAGCGTTGTGCTGGAGAGTGAGCACGCGCAACAGCGCTTAACGCCGCTGCAACCGTGGGCATTTCCGGGTGAATGGGCAGTTGAGGCCAAAATTAGCGGCAGCTGTCAGGACTTTAATATCATGACGCGGCGTGATAGCTGGCGCTCTGCGGTGAGCATCGCACAACACGTGGTCAGCAGCGAACACGGCGTGGCGTGGGTGGTGGCGGGAACATGGCAGACTGCTTCTGGAGAGATGCTGGCGGTGAATCAAGGGATCTGGTGGCTGGATGAGCCTACGCAGCTGGCACCCCAAACGCCGGATGCCCAACTGCTGTTTGTAGCGCTTAGCCGGGTAGAGTGAGAGCCGCGTTCCCCTCATCCCAACCTTCTCCCGCCAGCGGGAGAAGGAGCCGATCGCGCGATGAACGAGTAGATCCAGCGATGAACACCTCGATTCAGCTCAATTATCCCAAACCGCACCGGCTAGTCCCCTCTCCCGCCCGCGGGAGAGGGCTAGGGTGAGGGGAAGCAACGCTTAACCATGCCCTCGAAAACGCCCCAGCAACTTATAACGTGAGCCCGGATAGAGCAGACGCGCGTAAGTCACAATCTTATTGTCGCTCCACGTCTGGCGACGAATCAGCAGGCACGGCTCATGTTCATCCAGCGCCAGATGCTTACGCTGGCGCAGATCCGGCAGCACCGCTTCAACAATATGCTCACCGGCGGTCAACGGCGCCACGCGCATTAAATAGGTGTACGGCGTCAGCTGATGATAATCCTGACTGAGATAATCCGGTGCCACCAGCGGATTGACCAGACGATCTTCCAGCTGCACCGGCAAGTCGTTTTCGTAATGCACAATCAGCGAGTGAAACAGCGTTTGGCCGGTGGATAAGCCCAACACCGCTGCCTGCTCGGGGTCGGCCTTCATCTGGCCAATCGATAAAATTTTGCAGCTGTGCTGATGACCACGCTGAGCGATCTCATCGGCAATATTGTGCACTTCCAGCATTGCCGTGTAGCCCTTCATCTCCGCGACAAAGGTGCCAACACCCTGCATGCGCACCAGAAAACCCTCGCTGGTCAGCTCACGCAACGCGCGGTTGATGGTCATGCGGCTCACGCCCAGCTCGTTCACCAACTCACTTTCAGATGGCACCCGCTGGTTGGCTTTCCAGTGACCTTCGCGGATCTGGCTGACGATCGCCTGCTTCACCCGCTGGTAAATTGGCGCGGGCTCATCGCCCATCGCCGCAGCCAGCTGTGCTACTGCTGTTTGCTCGGCCATTTCCTGTTCCTTTTATGAATAATGCCCAAAGTTTACTGTCTCAGCCCGTAAATGTATATACATCTAATTGTGCAGACAGCTCAGCGTTGGTGCAGCTTTCGCCCAGTTTCGGTGCATCCTTGACGCCGTTGCGTCTGCTACAGCGCACTGCGCGGTATTTCACAGAACCAGAACAATCTGGCATAGCGCTTGCTACTTGTATAGACAAGATTAGACACTTATGCTTCACTCATCGCATTCCACGGTAAATCGGACAGCCACATCGCAAAATACTGGCGTCCGACATATGCCAGATCACTTGTATAGACAGGAGTAGACTATGTCAGGTTCGGTTCAGGAAATTCGCCTCGTTCCCGGTGAAGTGGACCTCGCGACCTTGCGCACCATCTATCAAAGCAAGGTTACGCTCACGTTGGCGGATGACGCGCGTGCGGCGATCGATCGTGCCCATGAAACCGTTGATGCCATCGTCGCATCCGGCAACGTGGTGTACGGCATCAATACCGGTTTCGGCAAGCTGGCGCAGACGCAGATCCCCTCGGCGCGATTGGCCGAACTGCAACGCAATCTGGTGCTGTCGCACAGCGTGGGGTTGGGCGATCTGCTGCCCGACAATGTTGCGCGTTTGGTGGTGGCCACCAAAATTATTAGCCTGGCACGCGGTCATTCCGGCGTGCGCATCGAACTGATCGAAGCCCTGCTGGCGCTGTTCAACGCCGGTGTGATGCCGTGTATTCCGGAAAAAGGATCAGTCGGCGCATCCGGCGATCTGGCACCGCTGGCGCACATGTCGCTGATGCTGCTCGGCGAAGGCCAGGTGCGCGTGGATGGCGAACTGATCCCCGCTACCGAAGGGTTGGCGCGCGTTGGCTTACCGCCAATCGTGCTGGGGCCAAAAGAGGGCCTGGCGCTATTGAATGGCACCCAGGTCTCAACTGCGCTGGCGTTGCGCGGCCTGTTCGAAGCGGAAAATCTGTTCGCCGCTGGCTTGATGGCCGGTGCGTTATCGCTGGAAGCGATCAAAGGTTCAGTAAAACCTTATGATGCGCGTATTCACGAGGCGCGCGGTCAGGTGGGACAGATCAACGTCGCCGCCGCCGTCTCCTCTTTATTAGCCGGTAGCGAAATTCTCAGCTCGCACACCCACTGTGGCCGCGTGCAGGATCCCTACTCGATTCGCTGCGTACCACAGGTGATGGGCGCCTGCCTTGATAACCTGACGCACGCCGCGCGCGTGTTGCAGATTGAAGCTAACGCGGCTTCCGATAACCCGCTGGTGTTCAGCGACAGCGGCGATGTCATCTCCGGCGGCAACTTCCACGCCGAGCCGGTCGCCTTTGCCGCCGACATTCTGGCGCTGGCGATTGCCGAAATCGGTGCCATTTCCGAGCGTCGTCTGGCGCTGCTGCTGGATACCGGTCTTTCTGGCCTGCCACCGTTCCTCGTCAACGACGGCGGTGTTAACTCCGGCTTTATGATTGCGCAGGTGACGGCAGCGGCGCTGGCTTCCGAGAATAAATCGCTCGCGCACCCGGGCAGCGTTGACAGCCTGCCGACCTCGGCCAACCAGGAAGATCACGTCTCAATGGCCACTTACGCCGCCCGCCGCCTCGGCAGCATGTGCTTTAACACCGCCGCTGTGGTAGGCATTGAAGCGATGGCCGCCGCGCAAGGTATCGATTTCCACCGCCCGCTGCAGAGCTCGCCAACGCTAGAGCAAGAGATGCGCCGCATCCGCGCGAACGTGGCCTTCCTCGATCACGACCGTTTACTGGCGCCGGATATTGAATCCATGCGCCTGTGGGCCAGCGATTCAGCCTGGCCAGAATCCCTTACCGCGCTGCTGCCAAGTAAGCGTAAGACTGTTAATTAAGGAATCGATGATGAGCGAAACTTTGACTCAGGCTGTAGCCCGTGAAATCCGTGCGCCGCGCGGTAATGAATTGCACTGCGCCAACTGGTTGATTGAAGCGGCCTACCGCATGATCCAGAACAACCTCGATCCTGACGTGGCGGAGCGCCCGGAAGATCTGGTGGTGTACGGCGGCATCGGTAAAGCCGCACGCAACTGGGAATGCTTCGAGCAGATCCTGCGTTCGCTACGTGCGTTACAGCCGGAAGAGACGCTGCTGATCCAGTCTGGCAAACCGGTGGGCGTGTTCCGTACCCATGCCGATGCGCCGCGCGTGCTGCTGGCCAACTCCAACCTGGTACCGCATTGGGCGACGTGGGATCACTTCCACGAGCTGGATAAAAAAGGCCTGATGATGTACGGCCAGATGACGGCCGGATCGTGGATCTACATCGGTGCGCAGGGCATCGTGCAGGGAACGTTTGAGACCTTCGCCGAAGCAGGTCGCCAGCATTACGACAGCGATCTGAGCGGTCGCTGGATCCTCACCGCCGGTTTGGGCGGCATGGGCGGCGCACAACCGCTGGCGGGCGTATTGGCCGGTGCCAGCGTGTTAGCCATTGAGTGCCAGGAGTCGCGTATCGATTTCCGTATCCGCACCCGCTATGTCGACCACAAAGCCTACACGCTCGACGACGCGCTGGAACTGATCGATCAGGCGAATAAAGAGAAGCGCGCTATTTCTGTTGGCCTGCTGGGCAACGCCGCTGAAATTGTGCCAGAGCTGGTAAAACGTGCCAAAGCAGGCGGCATGAAGCCGGATATCGTCACCGATCAGACCTCGGCGCACGATCCGATCAACGGCTATCTGCCGGTGGGTTGGGATGTGGCGCGCTGGGAAGCTGAGCGCGTCAGCAATCCGAAGGCGGTGGAGAAAGCCGCGCGTGCCTCCATGGCGGTACATGTGCAGGCGATGCTCGATTTCCATCACATGGGCGTGCCGACCGTGGATTACGGTAACAATATCCGTCAGGTGGCGCTGGATGAAGGCGTGAAGAATGCCTTCGATTTCCCCGGCTTTGTGCCCGCCTATATTCGTCCGCTGTTCTGTGAAGGCAAAGGCCCGTTCCGCTGGGTAGCGCTGTCGGGCGATGCCGAGGATATCTACAAGACCGATGCCAAACTGAAAGAGCTGTTCCCGGATCACCAGAATCTGCATCGCTGGCTGGATATGGCGCAGGAGCGTATTGCCTTCCAGGGCTTACCGGCGCGTATCTGCTGGCTGGGACTCGGCGAGCGTCACAAAGCGGCGCTGGCGTTCAACGAAATGGTGCGTAACGGCGAGCTGAAAGCGCCCATTGTGATTGGTCGCGATCACCTGGATTGCGGTTCCGTGGCTTCACCGAACCGTGAAACCGAAGCGATGAAAGATGGTTCAGATGCGGTTTCAGACTGGCCGCTGCTGAATGCCTTGCTGAACACCGCGGGCGGCGCGACTTGGGTGAGCCTGCATCATGGCGGCGGCGTCGGCATGGGCTTCTCACAGCACTCCGGCGTGGTGATTGTCTGTGACGGCAGCAAAGAGGCGGACGCGCGTTTGGGCCGCGTGCTGTGGAACGATCCGGCCACTGGCGTAATGCGTCACGCGGATGCAGGTTACGAATTAGCGCAAAGCTGCGCGCAGGAGCACGGCCTAAACCTGCCAATGCAGAAATAACGTCCAACCCGCGCACGCCGATCAATCCCCTCTCCCGCCTGCGGGAGAGGGTTAGGGTGAGGTACAGCGCGCACCTTTCAACATTGTGCAGCATTCCCCTCATCCCAGCCTTCTCCCGCAAGCGGGAGAAGGAGCTTACCAGCCCGTTCGCTATATTCCATTCCGCTATACCCTATAGCCAAATTCTTACGCTCCACGATAGACGCCGCCATGCGCTTGCCACTACAGTAAATACATTATTTTGCAGCCACTGCTGCTGATGGAGAGCCTTACCTTATGAGCCTGCCTGCTGTCCTGCTGGAAAACGCCCTGCACTGGCGTCGTCAGTTACATCAATATCCTGAGCTGGGTTACCAGGAGCAGCAAACCAGCGAGCTGGTCGCTAACGTTCTGGCTGATGCCGGATTACAGGTGTTTCGTGGCCTGGCGGGCACTGGCGTCATTGGCACATTAGAAAACGGTCCCGGTCCGATTATTGGCCTGCGTGCCGATATGGACGCGTTGCCGATTACCGAAAAAGGCACTCCGCAGTGGAAGTCACAGAAAACCGGCGTCATGCACGCCTGCGGTCACGATGGCCACACCGCCATTCTGCTGGCCGCAGCCTGTCAGCTCGCCGCCACGCGTAACTTCAGCGGCACACTCCACTTTATCTTCCAGCCTGCAGAGGAGAACCTCGGTGGCGCACGCAAGATGGTGGAAGAGGGTCTGTTCCAGCGCTTCCCGATGGATGCGGTTTACGCCATGCACAACTGGCCGGGGATGCCGGTAGGAACGCTGGCGGTAAATCCGGACGCGATGATGGCGTCACTCGATTCGTTTGAAATTACCCTGCACGGTAAAAGCTGTCATGCGGCGATGCCGGAAAGCGGTGCCGATCCGATGGTTGTGGCGGCGGAACTGATTCTGGCGCTGCAAACCATTCCTTCTCGTCGCCTGTCGCCGCTGGCCTCCGCCGTGGTGAGCGTGACACAGATTCACGGCGGCGAAGCGATTAACGTCATTCCTGAGCAGATCGTGTTGCGCGGCACGGTGCGATGTTTGCAGACCGACGTACGCAATCGCGTGCGCGGTCTGATTGAGGATTTTGTCACTACCTTGCCGCGCCCGTTTGGCGTTAGCGGCGAGATTCACTGGTATCCCGGTTATCCGGTCACCGCCAACCATGCCGAGCAGGCAGAACAGGTGCGCGCGGTCGGTGTCGATCTGCTCGGTGAAGCGCAGGTCAACTGGCAGGTTAACCCTTCCATGGCATCCGAAGATTTTGCCTGCATGCTGGAAGCCTGTCCCGGCGCTTATTTCTGGTTAGGTGCCGATGGCGCGACACCTTCCGCACCGCTGCATAACGCCAACTACGACTTTAACGATGAGCTGCTGCCAATCGGCATTACCTTCTGGCAGCAGTTAGTGGAGAGCGTGCTGGCGAAAGCCTGATCGCGGTCGCCATGCATGGCGCCCCTACGAAACCTGTAGGGTGCGCATTAATGCGCACCGGGCAGCAACACCCATTTGATTAAATCTCTGCCAATTGCAAACGCGTTTCCGCATCCGCCAGGTTGGCCGATTCACCGGTCGCCACCAAACAGCATGCCAGCTGCAGTCGCAGCGCCTGCGGCACCGCGCGTTCACCGGCTAACACCTGCTTGATCCACGCGGCGGTATCCGCTGCGCTTTTGCTTTCCGGCAGTTCCACGCTCACTTCCTGCTGGCGCTCAACCCACACTTCCGCTTCGCTACCCGCGCCGCGCATGTAATTGATAGCCGGACAGCGCTGCGGATTGGCGTACACCTCACCTTCCGTGCCATTCAACAGAATCGCCGGAGCATCAATATCCTGGAAGAATTTGCCCACGCGCGGCACATATTCCGGATGCGACACGCTGGCCAGGCGCAGTGCCGCACGCTCAGCAAACGGCGTGGCCAGCTTCGCCAGCGTATGCGCGCTGTTGCGCACGCCCATGCGCCAGCGCAGCGACAGCTGTTTCGCCATCGGCGCACAGAGGTTGTCGATGGTGATAAACGCCAGCTCGCCGTTATCCAGCTTCGCCTGCGCCTGTTCAGCAGACGTTACCGGCGCGATGTCCAGCGCCGCCAGCACCGCTTCGGAGGTGATGCGCGTCGGATCATCGCTGACGCCGTGCAGCAGCACCGGGAAGCCGAGTTTGACCAGCAGCAGCGCCAGCAGCGGCGTCAGATTGCCCTGGCGTCGTGCGCCGTTATAGCTGGGGATAACAATCGGCATTGGGCGGTTAGCAGGTGCCTGCAGCTGCATCATCTGCTGCTGCATGGCGTGATAAAAACCACGCATCTCCTCTTCGCCTTCGCCTTTGATACGCAACGCAATCAGGATGCCACCCAGCTCCAGCTCCGGCACTTCACCCGCCAGCATCGCGCGGTACAACGCCTGCGCGGTGTCGAAATCGATATCACGCGCGTGATTTTTACCGCGCCCAATCTCTTTAATGATTTTGTTCAGTTCCATCAGGCATTCCCGCTTCCAGGGCGCGCCGCCATGCGGCTGCCAACATTGATAATTAGGTTTTCTTACTGCGGCGTTTTTTTGCTTTTTCACCGCTGGCTTCCGGCATCGGCGGTTGCTCAATCGGGAACACCGGTAATGCGGCCAGCAGTCGGCTGCCGTAGGCTTTGTTGAGCAGGCGGCGATCGTAAATCACGATTTCGCCAAAGCAGCTGTGGCTGCGAATCAAACGTCCTACCTGCTGAATCAGAGTAAAGGAGGCGCTCGGCAAGCTCTGCACCTCGAAAGGGTAACGTTTCAGGCTCTTCAGCCATTCGCCCTCGGTCAAAATTACCGGACTGTCCACCGGCGGAAAAGCGATTTTATGGATATGCACCTGCGACAGCAGATCGCCCTTCAAATCCAGCCCTTCGGCGAACGATTGCAGCCCAACTAAAATACTGGTTTTGCCGGATTCGACGCGTTCCCGATGCAGCGCCACCAGCCGCGAACGCGGTTGATCGCCCTGCACCAGCATCGACAGGCGCAGATCGGTAACGTGGCTGACAAACTGCTGCATCGCGCGCCCGCTGGCGAACAGCACCAGCACGCCTTTGTGCTGCTCTTCGGCAATTTGCTGGCGGAAAAAGCGCGCCATCTCAGCGATGTGTTCCGCTTCCTGCGCCATCAGCGGCTCAAACTGCATCTGCGGGATAACCAGCTTGCCTTGTTCGATATGGTTAAACGGCGAATCCAGCGCCACAAAACGATCGCCCGCTTTTTCGCTCAGGCCAGACATCTCCTGCAATCGGTTAAAGCTGTTCAGCGATCGCAGCGTCGCAGAGGTCACCACCACGTGCGGGATTTTGCGCCACAGGATTTTTTCCAGCTGATCGCTAACGCGAATGCCCGCGCAGTGGAACAGCAGATGCGCCTGGCCTTCACGAATTTCACGCGTAATCCATTTCGATACCGGTGCATTCGAGGCTTTCTCCATCGCCGCCAGCCGCCACAGTTTGCTGATCGATTCGAACCAGCCGAAATGGCGATTGAGCTGAATGATGGCTTTATGCAGCCGCATAATGTCGGCTTTCCCGGTTTGATCGCCGAGCTCGTTGAGCAATCCTTCACTCAAGCCGCGCAGCGCATCGCTGAGCTTAAACAGCCGCGCGCAGAGGCTGATCAACTCTTCTGGCAGTTCGCCCAGCACAAAGCGGAATTCGCCCGGTTGATTGTTGCCCGGCAGCAGCGGATTGAGGGCGTCGCAGAGAATTTGCAGCAGCTCGCGCATTTCATCGCAGTGGCCTTTGAGGCGTTCCGGATTGGTGAGCGGCGGCGGCGATTTTGGCCGAAACTGCGCCATGATGGTCTCTACCAGCCGCACGAACAGATCGAGCTGCAAACTGCTCCAGCCCGGCGTGATTTCCGCACTCATCTCCAGCGCATCGCGTGCCACTTCTGGCAAATGATGACCTTCATCCAGCACCAGCATCAGGTTTTTTGCCGGCGGCAGCACCGATTCATTCTCCATCGC
Organism: Pantoea sp. GM01; assembly: GCF_000282675.1. Classification (NCBI taxonomy): domain Bacteria; kingdom Pseudomonadati; phylum Pseudomonadota; class Gammaproteobacteria; order Enterobacterales; family Erwiniaceae; genus Pantoea; species Pantoea sp. GM01. Next base: position 220,791 of record NZ_AKIU01000028.1, read on the forward strand.
CGCCATCACCAAGGCATGGTTCGCCACCACCACATCCGCCTGCTCAATTTCGCGGCGCGCAACAAAGAACGGGCATTCGCGATACCAGCGACAGTGATGGCCAAGGCAGTTGGCTTTGTCGGTTGAGAGGCGCTTCCACAGGCTATCGTCGATGGTGACATCGGTGTGATCGCGCAAACCATCCCAGCGGTAGCTGCTGAGTTGTTTCTCCAGTTTGGCGCAGAATTTCTGCTCCTCTTTGGAACCGCTCACCGCCTCTTCATCGAGATAGAGCAATAAATCGCCCTGCTGATCCTCGGTAGCCGCCAGCGCCGCAAGGTTACGCGGGCAGACATAGCGTCCTCGGCCAAAGGCCGCGGTAAAGGTGAGATCGGGGATAATTTTCTTCAGCAGCGGCAGATCCTTCGTGAAGATCTGATCCTGCAACGCCACATTGGCGGTGCTGATCACCAGCCGTTTTTCCTCGGCGCGGCTCACCGCGATGCCGGGAATCAGATACGAGAGGGTTTTTCCTACGCCGGTTGGCGCTTCAATCGCCAGATGGCGCCCTTCGTCACCGGCCAGACTTTTCGCCACCTCGGCAATCATCTGGCGCTGCGGCGCGCGCGGGATAAAGTCAGGAACCTGCTGCTGCAGCGCCTTATACCATTGCGCAATCTGGCTTTTTATCGCTGCTGTCAGGGCCATATTCATTACTGTTTGCTGAATTGTCCTGTATTTTTACACAGTATTGGCGCAGCGTCAGCTTTCGCTGCTATTTTTTCGCGCTGGATTCAGAATTTCACGCATCGCGCGGATCAGCGTTTCACGCGCGCGCCCGCGGCGAAAAGCAAAGGAGAAGGGTGCGCGGAAGTGGAAATGGTGCGGCAGCAGGCGGCACAGCGCGCCCTGCTGTTCTCCGCTGCGCGCGTAGTGTTCGGGCAGATAACCGATAAAACGGCCGGAGAGAATCAGCGTCAGCTGCGCTTCGATACTCTCCACCGACGCGTTGCTCTGGCGGAAACCGCGCTTGTTCAGCTCCTGTTGATTCCAGTAACGTCGCGTCACCATGCCGGTTTGCTGCACGGTACGCACATCGGGATGGCCCTCAGCCAGCGGATGTTCCGGGCTGCAATAGAGCCAATGCTGCTCCTCATACAGCGGGATGGTCACCAGATTGCTGGCACGCAGCGGAAAGTGGCCAATCGCCAAATCGAGCCGATCCTCCAGCAATTGCTGCTGCAGCTCATTGGGATCGCGCACGCTCAGGTTAAAAAACACCGCCGGAAAGCGCTGGTTGAAGCGGGCAATGGCGGCGGGCAGATCCAGCGTGCTGTCGGTGACGGTGGCATCCACCACGCCCAGCGAGAACGTCCCACCCTGCGCGCTTTTCAGCGTTTCCACCTGCTCCTGCCAGCCCGCCAGCGTCGCCAGCATCTCCTGGCTGTAACGATAAAACTGCTCGCCTTTGCTGGTGAGCGTAAAGCCGCCGCGCCCGCGCTGACACAGAATAAAACCGAGCTGGCTTTCCAGCTCGCTCATGTAGGCGCTGATGGCGGGCGTGGTCATGTTCAGCGCCTGCTGCGCGCGAGAATAGCCCTGATTTTCCACCACGCTGGCAAACACCTGCAGCAGTTTAAGATTGGGAAGCGTCTGCACCGATTTTCCTTCAGTGATTGCTGACTAAAGTTAAGTAATCTCTGAAGTGATTATCTGCTGTCAAGGATTTTTCCCGTCAGCCAACCGGGTAATGATGGGCTTCACTTAGCCGCAGGAGCCTATGATGACCGATTTCCCTCAGCCGCAAGGCGGTAATGAAATGCCTCGTTTCGCCGGACGCGGCACCATGATGCGTCTGCCCGCCGCGGAATCCCCGGCTGATTTAGATGTGGCTTTTGTTGGCATCCCGCTGGATATCGGCACCTCGCAGCGCAGCGGCACACGCTACGGGCCGCGTGCCATTCGCGCCGATTCGGTGATGATTCGCCCTTACAACATGGCCACCGGCGCGGCGCCGTTTGATTCGCTGCGCGTTGGCGATCTCGGTGATGTGCCGATCAACACCTACAGCTTGCTGAAATCGGTCGATATCATTGAAAGCTATTATACCGAGCTGAATAACTGGCCGATTATCCCCTTAACGCTCGGTGGCGATCACACGCTGACGCTGCCAATTTTGCGCGCGCTGGCGAAGAAGCATGGGCCGATGGGCCTGATTCATATCGATGCGCATACCGATACCAACGATGAGATGTTTGGCGAGAAGATCGCGCACGGCACCACCTTCCGCCGCGCGGTGGAGGAAGGCCTGCTTGATTGTCAGCGCGTGGTGCAGATTGGCCAACGCGCGCAGGGTTATGCCGCCGACGATTTTCAATGGGGCGTCGATCAGGGCTTTCATCTGGTGCCTGCCGAGCAGTGCTGGTATCGCTCGATGACGCCGCTGATGGCCGAGGTGCGCGCGCGTATCGGCGACGGCCCGGTGTATCTCTCTTACGACATCGACAGCTTCGATCCCGCCTGGGCGCCCGGTACCGGTACGCCGGAAGTGGGCGGTTTGACCTCGATGCAGGGGCTGGAGATCGTGCGCGGCTGCCGTGGGCTGAACCTGGTGGGCGGCGATCTGGTGGAAGTGTCGCCGCCGTATGACATCAGCGGCATGACCTCACAGCTGGCGGCCAATATCCTTTATGAGATGCTGTGCGTGTTGCCCGGCGTCCGTTACACAGAGAACAAGTGATGACACAACAGAATCTGGTGTTCCCGGCGCGCGTGCTACGCGGTGCTGGAGTGATCAATCAACTGGGCGCGATTTGTGCCGGACTCGGCCAGCGTGCGCTGCTCATTGGTGGCCATCAGGCGTTGCAGGCCGTGGAAAGCCAGGTGCGTTCGCAGCTGCTGGCCGCTAACGTCACGCTGCTGGCGCAAGAGTGGTTTGGCGGCGAAACGTCGATCACGCACATCAATCGTCTGGCCGCCATCGCCAGCGAGTTGCACGCCGAGGTGCTGATTGGCGTTGGCGGCGGTAAATCGCTGGATACGGTGAAAGCGGCCGGCGCGCAGCTCGGCTTGCCGGTGGTGACGCTGCCGACCATCGCCGCCACCTGTTCGGCGGTGACGCCGCTGAGTATTCGCTATGACGACAACGGCAATTTCTTCGATATCTTCCCGCTGCCGCAGGCTCCAGCGGCGGTGATTATTGATAGTGAGCTGCTGGCCAACGCGCCCGCGCGCTGGCTGGCGGCTGGCTTGGGCGATACGCTGGCCAAGTGGTACGAGTTCCGCGCAGTCAGCGCCCGTCATCCCGCGCGCGAAGGCAACGCGCGTTCTTCGCTGGCGCATAGCCGGATCTGTTATGACGTGATTGCCGAACACGGCCCGGCAGCCTATGCCGCGGTGCTGCGCGGTGAGAGCAGCGCGTCGCTCGATCAGGTGTTGGATGCGATTTTTACCTGGGCCGGATTGACCTCGCTGATGAGCAACGGCGCGCATGCTGCGGCTTCGCATGCGATTTATGAAGGCTTTACCTTCTGCGATAAAACCCGCGAGTTTGGCCACGGCTTGCTGGTCGGCTTCGGCAACCTGTGCTTGCTGGCGCTGGAGAACCGCACGGATGAGGAAGTGCTGGATGAGATGCGCCTGGCGCGCGACTGCGGCGTACCGCTGACGCTGCGCGAAATTGCCGATTTAGCGGCGAGTGAGCTGGCGCTGATTGTGCGTGAATCGGTGCACGCGCCGGATATGGCGAATATGGCCGAAGCGGTGACAGAAGCAAGGTTGCTGGCGGCGATTGAGCGGATTGAGGGGTTATCCTCCGCGGTTTGATGCCCTCACCCCGGCCCTCTCCCACTGGGAGAGGGAGACGCTGCCCTATGCATGTTTTGGCTCGATCAGTTCCCCTCTCCCGCTTGCGGGAGAGGGTTAGGGTGAGGGAAAAATCACCTAACCGCCAACAGCCCCACCACTTCGCGCACGTCGGCCACTTCCTCTAACTCCAGACAGATCGCTTCTAGCCGTTCGACCTGCTCCAGCGGCAGCACGCGCAATGCCAGACTGCGGTACTTCGCCAGCAGTGCCTCAAGACTTAACGGATTAGTCGGCGCGCCCGACGGCACCGGCACGTGCTGCTGCCACTGCGCGCCCTGCACGGTTTCCAGCCGCACCCACGGCTCATCGTCGCGGCTCTGCTGCTCATCGATCACCAGCACAATGCGCGCCAGCAGCGCTTCCACAGCCGGATGAAGCCGTTTAGCGTCGTCATAACTCGCCAGCTCGGCTGAGCCATACAGCGCGCGCGCCGCCAGCGCATAGGGCAAACTCATCTGCGCCGCGGCCAGACTGCGCAGCTCGCGTCCACCACACATCTCCAGCAGGAACGGATTAACGCCCACCACAATGCGCGCAATCTGCTCTACCCGCACATCATGCTGCTGCAGTAACCTACTCAGCGCATCAATAGCCGCGTGAGTGCCACGGCAGGATGCGTACGGCTTGATTGAGCAGCGCGCCAGCTTCCACACCTCGCCCAGATCCGCCGTCAGCGCCTGCGGCTGCTGCGTCTGTGGCGCTAAGGTCTGCAGGAAACCGCCCCAACGCTCTTCGAATACTGCAGCAGGCCCGCTGATACCGCGCTGTGCCAGCAGCGCGGCCTGCACGCCGCCTTCTGCGGCGCGTGCGGCATGCAGCTTTTTTGTATGCGAGCCGTCGTGGATAAAGCCCCATAAACCGCCGCTGAAGCTGGCGGCAATTCCCAGCGCTGAAGCACACTGCGCGCGATCCAGTTGCAGCAACGAGCACACCGCCGCTGCCGCACCAAACACGCCGCAGCTGGCGGTGGAATGCCATCCCGCGCCGTTGTGGGCGGAGTAACCGCCACAGGCTTCTAATACCCGACGACCAACGTCATAGCCAATCACCATCGCGACGAGCAGCGCCTGACCGTCCACCGGCTGCGTTGCCAGCGGCAGCGCAGCCAGCAGCGCCGGGATCACCACCGCACCGGAGTGATCGCAGCCGCCGGTATCATCCAGTTCATACATGTGCGCCGCCACGCCATTCAGCCATGCCGCCTGACGCGCATTAACCTGCTGCGCGCTGCCCCATACCTGCGCCTGTGCGTGCCCGCCCTCTGCATTAACCAGCGCCAGACACTCGCGCCAGATCGGGCTATCGCAGCCCGCCAGCGAGGCGCCGAGCGTATCCAGCAGATGACGTTTCGCCTGCTCCACCAGCGGCTGCGGCAGTTGTGCGAAGTGGGTCTCGGCGATAAAAGCCGCCAGTTGATCAAGCGTACTCGCCATGCGCACCTCCGATGATGCGGCTAAACACTTCCGCCGGATGCGAGAAATCATTCTCCGGCTGCGTCTGCCAGTGCGCCGCCACCTGCTCAGCGGTGGCGATCCACACGTTGTGCTGTTGCAGCGTGTCGAGCAGTGCACGCAGCAGGCCAATGCGTCCGGCGGTGCCGATAATTTCCGGATGCAGCCGCAGCAAATAGCACAGACCAAAGCGGTGGAAACCGTGGAAATCCTGCGTCATGTTCGCCAGCGTTTCGCCATAGGGCGCGATGCGCGATTGGCCTGGCGGGATCGCCGGGCTGAGATTAAAAGCAAAGTACGGCTCATCTTCTAGCGTGTAGTGCATCGGCAGCTCAACTAAGCGCGTGCCGGGATGGAAGTACGGCAAATCGTCGCCGCGCCAGCTCGATGACCAGCGAATGCCGCACTCAACCAGCGCCTGCGCCAGCCCCGGTTTCCACTGTCCGGCGGGTGTGCGGAAGCCGACGATATTGCGACCGGCGACCTGCGCCAGTTTGTCGCAGCCGCGCGTCACGCTGGCGATCTGCTGCTCCAGCGTCAAAGCCGAGAAATCTTCATGCACATCGCCGCTACAGGCGATTTCATGGCCATCCGCCACCATGCGCTGCACTAATTCTGGCTGCTCTTCGGCGACAATCGCAGGCATGCACCAGGTTGCTTTGAGCTGCTTTTCCGCCAGCAGCGCCAGCACGCGATCGACGCCGCGCAGCGTGCCGTAGCGCCACACCGACAGCGTTTTATCGCGCCCCGCCACCGCCGGAGCCTGAGTGAGAATGCCGTGAATATCGTTGAAATCGATAGTGAGGATCGCCGCCGACTGGAAGCCCAGCGGCCAGCGTGAAGGTTCAGTCATGCTGTTGCTCCTGCAAATACCACTGCGCCACCGCGTCGCAGCGCGCAAACCACACGTCATCGCGCGCCGTCATATGTTCAAACAGCTGTTCGAGCAGCAAAAGCCGTCCCGGCTGCCCGGAGATTTTCGGATGGAACAGCGTGGTGAGGCACAAACCTTCATCCATCGCGCCATCGAACTCGCGCTGCCAGTTATCACGCGTGTGCGCATAGCTGGCGATACGGTCACCGCCTTTCGGGAAATCAGGCTGGCGCGTGTAGGCCAGTGAAGCGTAATCGTCCATCTCCCACTTGCCGGGAATCTCCACCAGCGGCGTATGGCCCGCCACTGGAATGCTGTAGGGGCGATCGTCGCCGCGCATGCTGCTGGAGTAAATCACGCCCGCGTCGCGCAGAATCTGCGGCGTTTCGGCATGCCAGTCGCCCGACGGCGTACGAAAACCGCAGGCGGTGATGCCAAGATAGTGCTTAAAGATCTCAGCGGATTTCGCCATCACCGCGCGCTGTTCATCCGGCGAAATCGACCAGAACGATTCGTGGCGATAGCCGTGATAGGCCACTTCGTGGCCCTGTTCAATAATCGCCTGACACTGCTGCGGCCACTGCTCCACCACCCACGCCGGAACGAAAAAGGTGGCGGGAATCTGGAAGGCGCGCAGCAGGTCGAGCAGACGCCCGAGCGCGCGGTACGGCCCGTAAGCCCCAAAGGTAAAATACTCTGGCGTTGACCACAGGCTGCCATTCAGCATGGCATCGCCGGTAGGACCGTCGAGGTCAAACGCCAGCGCCATGCAGCCGCGTTTACCCTGCGGCCAGCGCACTGCGCCCGGTTGTTGCATCTGCGCGCTCCTTTAGCCCTGGTTGACCGTTGCTTTCGTTACGCCGTTGTCGGCCAGACCCCATTTGCCGAGGATTTTCTGGTATGAACCGTCAGCAATCATCGCGTCGATAGCGGCCTGCACTGCGGTGGTCAGCTCCGTCGCATCTTTACCAATCGCCATGCCGGTGTACTGGAAGGAGAAGGCTTTATCGAGTGGCTTATATTTACCCTTTTCCAGATCCATGATGTACGGCAAGGTTTCGCTGCCCTGCACCACGCCATCCAGACGGTTCTGACGCAGCTGGGTGCGCGCATCGGCGGTGCCTTCGGCGCCGACCACGATGATGGCGGGCTTGCCAGCCGCTTCACAGTGCGCTTTGGACCAGTTGGCAATCTCCAGCGGGAAGGTGGTGCGACGGCTGGTGCCGACTTTCTTACCGCACAGGTCCATGGCGCTGTTGATATCGCTGCGCGCGGATTGGGTGTAGAACTGCGGGCCGGTTTTGAAGTAGTCGATAAAATTCACCACCTGCTGACGCTCTTTGGTGTCAGTCATGCCGGACATCACCAGATCAACACGCTTGGTCACTACCGCGTTCACCATCTGCTCGAAGGCGATCTCCTGCCAGTTGATCTTCACGCCCAGCTTTTCACCAATCGCCTGGCCGAGATCGTAATCCACGCCGGTCAGCTGGTTAGTCGCCGGATCTTTGAAATCCATCGGCGGATAGTTCGGCATGATCGCGACCGTCAGCCCTTTCTCTTTGATGGCGGCAGGCACGGCGATATCTGCCCAGGCAGACGATTGCAGCAGCACGGCGGCACTGATGGCACTCAATAACAGCTTTTTCATATTCACCCCGGTCACGTTAAAGAAGAATCGCGTTAATAAAGTTTTTCATCCGTGGATTTTGCGGGTTCAGCAGAATGTCTTCCGGTGCGCCCTGCTCGATAATGCGTCCCTCGTCCATAAACACCACCTGATTGGCCACCTCGCGGGCAAAGCCCATTTCGTGGGTGACCACCAGCATGGTGGTGCCCTCTTTTGCCAGCTGGCGCATCACCGCCAGCACTTCGCCCACCATCTCCGGATCCAGCGCCGAAGTGGGTTCGTCAAACAGCATCAGTTTGGGTTTCATCGCCAGCGCGCGGGCAATCGCCACGCGCTGCTGCTGGCCGCCGGAGAGCGACTGCGGATAGTCGTGCGCTTTATGCGCCATGCCAACGCGATCCAGCAGCGCCATCGCCTCTTCACAGGCTTCTCGCTTCGGACGCAGCATGACGCGACACGGCCCTTCAATGATGTTCTCCAGCGCGGTTTTATGCGGGAACAGATTGAAGCGCTGGAAAACCATGCCGGTTTGCAGACGCTGACGCGCAATCTGCTTGTCGCTTAAGGCATGCAATTTATTGCCGGCGATGCGATAGCCCGCCAGTTCGTTGTCGACCCAAATTCCGCCTTTATCGACCTTCTCCAGCTGATTAATGCAGCGTAAAAAGGTGCTTTTGCCGGAACCGGACGGCCCGAGGATGCACATCACCTCGCCGTAGTTCACTTCCAGGCTGACATCCTTTAGGGCGTGGAACTGGTCGAAATATTTGTTCACCTTGACGGCGCGCACGATGTTTCTCATGTTTGGCTCCTGCTTACTGACGCTGACGATGGCCGCGTGAGAAGTAACGTTCCAGTCGGCTCTGCCCAAAGGACAGCAGCGTGACCACAATCAGGTACCAGATGCCCGCCACGAACAGCAGCTCCATCACGCGCGCGTTGGCGAAGTAGATGGTTTGCGTGTTGTAGAGCAGTTCGGAGTACTGAATCATGCTGGCGAGGCTGGTGGTTTTGATCATGCTGATAAACTCATTGCCGACCGGCGGCAGAATCACGCGCATCGCCTGCGGCAGAATGATGCGATGCAGCGCCTGCAGCCGTGGCATGCCGATGGCTTTCGCTGCTTCGTACTGTCCGGTATCCACCGACAGCAAACCTGCACGCACCACTTCCGAGGTATAGGCGCCCTGATTGATGCTCAAACCGAGCAGCGCGGCAAGGAACGGCGTCATAAAGCTGACGGTTTGCACGCTGAACAGGCCGGGAATGCTGATGGTCGGGAACACCAGCGCGAGGTTAAACCACAGCAGCAGCTGCAAAATCAGCGGCGTGCCGCGGAAGATCCACGCGTAACCCACGGCAATGTAATGCAGCACCGGGTTTGGCGACATGTACATGATGGCGGTGATCACGCCGAACAGGATGCCAAGCCCCATCGCCAGCACTGACATGATTAGCGTATTCACCACGCCGTTAAGAATCGCCTGCGCGGTAAAGAACTGGCCAACGAAGGACCACTCAATGTTGCCGTGGGCAAAGGCATTTACCAGCAGCGCCAGCAGGATAAGAATCACTGCGGATGCGGTAATGCGGCCGTAATAGCGGCGCGGCACCACCTGATAACGATCGAGATCGTAATGCGTCTGCTCGCGGCTGTTGTTTAAACTCGGCTCAATCGGCGTTGACGACATAAAAGCCTCCTCAGGCGCGCGGGCCAGCGTAATCTTCAGTCCAGCGCTGCTGGTCCTGCATCAGGGTTTGCAGACGCGCCAATTGCTCTCGCACCCGTGCCGGCGCGGTGCCGCCGTAACCGCTGCGCGCCGCCAGTGCGGCTTCCAGCGTCAGGGCACTGCGCACTTCTGGCGTTAAGCGCGCATCCACCGCCTGCAGCTGTGCATCACTGAGATCTGACAGGCCGCAGTTTTCACGCTCGCACAATTGCACCAGCTGGCCGGTGATCTCATGCGCCTCACGGAACGGCACGCCGCGCATCGCCAGCCAGTCGGCCACTTCGGTGGCCAGCGTGAAACCGTCTGGTGCCTGCTCGCGCATCACCTCGGTATTGAATTTCAGCGTCGCCATCATCCCCGCCATTGCCGGCAGCACCAGCAGCAGCGTATCGACCGCATCAATCACGTTGCGTTTGTCGTCGCTGAGATCGCGGTTGTAGGAGAGCGGCATTGCTTTCATGGTGGTGAGCAGCGCCATCAGGTTGCCGACCAGGCGGCCAGAGCGACCGCGCGTCAGCTCGGCGATATCCGGATTTTTCTTCTGCGGCATGATTGAGCTGCCGGTGGCGTAGCTGTCGTGCAGCTCGACCCAGCGGAACTGGCGCGAGGCCCACATGCACACCTCTTCGCATAAACGCGACAGGTTGATGCCAATCATGCTGGTGACAAACAGAAATTCGGCGGCGTAATCGCGGCTGGCAACGGCGTCGATGGAGTTCTCGCACGGCGCGAGATAGGCGAGATCGGTAGCGGCTTGCTCCGGCTGGCGCGCAATCGCGGAGCCGGCCATGGCGGCGGCACCGAGCGGACAGCGCGCGCTGCGGCGATCCCAATCCTGCATGCGTTCAATATCGCGAGCGAAGGATTGCGCATGTGCCAGCAGCTGATGCCCGAACACAATCGGCTGCGCCTGCTGTAAATGGGTGAAACCGGGCGCGACGCTTTCGGTGTGCTGCGCCGCCTGCTCCACCAGCGCCTGCTGTAATTCCAGCAGCGCGCGGGCGACTTTGCGGCCGTTGTCACGCAGGTAAAGACGCAGGTCGTTAACGGTTTGATCGTTACGCGAACGTCCGGCGCGCAGCTTGCCGCCCAGCGGGCCTAAACGTTCGGTCAGCGCACGCTCGATAAAGGTATGCACATCTTCATCGGCAGCAATGGGATGCAGTTGACCAGCACGATAATCGGCGTCCAGCGCATCAATCGCCGCCAGCATGGTGCTGAGTTCTTCTGCGCTTAGCAGATCGCCGCGCGCCAGTTCACGGGCATGCGCCCGGCAGCCCGCCAGATCGTAAGGTGCCAATGCAAAGTAATAATCCGGGCTACGAGACAGCGCGGTTAAACTCGCCGCCGGTGCCGCTTTAAAACGCGCGCCCCATAACAGTTCGGCATTATCAGACATGCTATTTCCCCTTACAGATAATTTCAGCGATACGAAAAAGAGATGAATGCGCCACTAGCGATAATAAAAACTTATTTTATGAACAAACTAGTAAATACCGCGCATTTCAGGTTCACTGTACAATCACCGCAATTATTCCGGAGTTGAATAGCAAAAATGGAAAGTAAAGTTTCCCAGTCCGGAAACAATGCAAATAATCGCAGCGATAATGCGGTTCTGGCACTGAGTAATATCGATTTAAAATTACTGCGGGTATTTAAATGCGTGGTAGAAGCCGGCGGATTAACCGCCGCCAGTCACGAATTGAATATTGGTCTGGCAGCAATCAGTAAACAGGTTTCCGATCTGGAAATTCGTCTCGGCATGACGTTATGCAGCCGCGGGCGTGAAGGTTTTGAGCTGACGCAATATGGCATTAACGTTTATCAGGCCACGCTGGAGCTGTTTGTGTCGCTGAATCTGTTTCGTGAGCGGCTGCACAACAGTCGCAACGAACTGCTGGGTGATATCGCCATTTGCGTGGTAGACAACACCATTTCTGACCCGCAATCGCCGGTCACCGCCGCGGTGCAACAGCTGCACCAGAAAGCGCCAAAGGTACAAATTCGATTACAAACCGCCCAATTAGACGATATTGAGCGCGGCATCAGCGAAGGCCGTTTTCATTGTGGGGTGGCACCGGTTTATGAAATGAAAAGTGATTTTGATTACTTTCCGCTTTATAAGGAATATTCAAAATTATATTGTTCTATGTCACACCCTCTATATTCAGGCTCGCGCGATAAGAGTATATCGCTGGAAACATTACGTGAGCAGAAAATCATTAATCATTTATATGTAACGCCACGCGACGATCGTCGCATCATCCCCTTGCAGGAGAGTGGTGTACAAGCGGTACAAGTGGAATCGGTGGCTATGTTGATTTTAACCGGCCATTTTATTGGTTATTTACCGGAGCATTATGCCGCCGCGTTTATTGCGCGCGGTCAGCTATGCGAATTGGGTGATGATTCAATTCGTCGCGAGAACCCGTTTTGTCTGCTGATGAAAAAGGGGCGCAAAATAAATCCGATTATTAAGCTGTTTATGCAGGCGCTGGGGATAGCCGAGGCAGAAGCGGCGCACTGAGTTGGTGCATGGTCGGGATCGTGCGGCCTGATGCCCTCACCCCGGCCCTCTCCCACGGGAGAGGGAGACGTAGCCACATGCTAGCTCGATGACGAATACAAGCTCGATCGATTCCCTCGCCCGCTTGCGGGAGAGGGCTAAGGTGAGGGGAAAATCAGCGCAACACCTTATACATCACCGTTGTCGCATCCAGCACACCTTCAGTCGACTCCGCATACTGCGGAATCGCCCCGGCAATCTGCCAATCCATCGACAAATACAACGCCGTCGCCACGTCACCGCTGCGTGTGTCCAGCACCAGCAAACTTTTGCCCTGCTGCTGCGCCAGCTGTTCGGCTTGTTGCATCAGGCGGCGGGCAATGCCCTGACGGCGCGCGCGCGGATGCACCAGCAGCTTGCTGATCTCAGCACGATGGCGACCATTCGGCATCGCGCTGAACCCCACCATCACCGTCGCCACAATCACGCCCTGCTGATACGCCACCAGCAGTTGGTTGTCGCCGCTCGCCAGGCTGTAAATTTTGTCCTGCCAGAAATGCTCAATCGCCGCGCGATCTCTCGCATCAATAAAGCCCACGCTGGCACCGTCGGCCACGCAGCCCTGCAGCACATCACTTAACGCTGCCAGCAGCGGCTGCGCCTGGGTGGCGCTGAGAGGTTCGATCTCAATCATGGTTTGCATACCACCAAAATGTAGCGCGCGCCGCCTTCGGCGTGGGCCTCGAAGGCGGATTTTCCGGTGAGATGAAAGCGCAAGCAATCGCCCGCCTGCAGCGTCCAGCGCTGGTCATCCATCAAGATTGTCAGCTCGCCCGATTGCAGCCAGATATGCTGCTCCAGCCCCTGCACCGGCGGTGCATCGTAATCAATGCGCGCGCCAGGACGCAGCACGCCCTCCACCAGCTCCGCTTTAAAATGGCTGGCGGGCGGCGACACGTTGCGGCGCTGAAAACCGCTGGCGGCATCATGCCACACCGGCTGCTGCTCCGCTTTCAGCAACAGCGCCGCCTCCTCTTCCACCTCGCTGAGCAGGCGTGACATGGTCAAACCGTAAGCGACACACAGCCGATTAAGCAAAGCGGCTGTCGGGCTGGTTTCAGCGCGCTCAATTCGCGACAATGAAGCCCGACTGATGCCGGTCGCCATCGCCAATTCATCTAATGACCAACCGCGCTGCACGCGCAATTCGGCCAGTCTTGACGCTAAGCGATCGTCAGTTTCCGAAGCAGACATCTTCACCTCTCAATTATGGGAATTAAATCTCACATATGAGATAACACTACGAATCCTCAACAAGGTCAAGTTGTACAACTAAAAAATCGTTGTACAACCCAGTCGTGGGGGTTAAGGTGTTGTTATGCAGGTCAGAATTTTTGAGGACTTTATGGCCTTATACAGTATCGGGGACGTAGCCGAACGCTGTGGAATCAACCCAGTAACGCTTCGCGCATGGCAGCGACGTTACGGTCTGTTAAAGCCGCAGCGCACCGAAGGTGGTCATCGGCAATTTGATGATGAAGATGTTCAGCGTATCGAAGAGATAAAACGCTGGATAGAGAGCGGCGTGCCCGTTGGCAAAGTGAAAGCGTTGCTGGAAGGCGCCACCGTCAATGTGCACGACGGCTGGTCGGCACTGCAGGAAGAGTTGATGAGCGTGCTGCGCCACGTGCGCCCGGCTAAATTACGCACCAAAATTGCCACTATTGGCCGGGAACATCCGGTGGATGCGCTAATCGATCACGTGTTTGTGCCGGTTCGCCAGCGTCTGGGCTTAGATCAGAACACCGCCCGCACCATGTGCAGTCTGCTGGATGGCGCATTGATTGATTATGTGGCGTTTTGCCTGGCAGGCGCGCGTAAGAAAGCCGGTAAAGATGCACTGATGATTGGCTGGGCGGTGGAAGATCGCACCCGCATCTGGCTGGAAGCCTGGCGCTTAGCGCAGCAGGGCTGGCGTATGGATGTGCTGGCGGAACCGCTGGACATGCCGCGTCCTGAACTGTTCCCCGGGCAAAACCTGTTTATCTGGACCGGTAAAAAACCGACGCGCCGACAGCAAGAGCAGTTTGAACACTGGCAGGCCCAAGGTTTTGCGATTCATCTGCACGATCCCGCATAAGCAAAAATCGCACACACGGCCTTTGCCTGGCGGAGTGTGCGCGTTATGATGCCGCCCTAAATTTCTTTTCTCAGGTCTCCTTATGAACTGGAATAAACTGCTTATCGGTTCCCTGTTCGCCATCATGGCGCTTGGCGGCATGGGCGGCATGATGCTGGTCGGCTACAGCCTTATTGTGCATACCAACTAAGTTTGCGTTGCACCCGCTCTAACAGACGATCGCAAATCAACGCCAGCAGCGCCACCAGCAGTGCCCCCTGAATGACATAAGCGGTGTTAAAACCGCTCAATCCGATGATCACCGGCGATCCGAGGCTTTCTGCGCCCACGGTAGACGCAATGGTGGCGGTACCAATACTGATCATCACCGATGTTCGCACCCCGGCCATGATCACCGGCGCGGCCAGCGCCAGCTCAATCTGCCATAAACGCCGCCACGGCCCCATGCCGAGGCCAACGGCTATTTCACGATTGCTGGCCGGCACGCTATCTAAACCCGCCAGCGTACCCTGCAGAATCGGCAGCAGCGCGTAGAGAAACAGCGCCATGATGGCGGGCGTCGCGCCAAATCCCATTACCGGCACCGCTATCGCCAGCACCGCCACCGGCGGGAACGTCTGCCCTGCCGCAGCTACCGTTTCCAGTAATGGACGAAACGCGCGCCCGGCCTGCCGCGTGGCAAACACCGCACAGCCCACGCCGACCACCACTGCCAGCAGGCTACCGCTTACCACCAGCGCCAGATGCGCCAGCGCCAGGCGCCAGAAACTCTCCTGCTGATAGAGCGGCCGCTCGAGCTGCGGAAACCAGTGCGCAAACAGCGGGCCGCTGTGCGGCAATCCCCACAGCAGCAGCAAAAAGGCCGCCAGCAGCCAGTAGAGTGGATCGCGTAACAGCCGCATCAGCTCGCCTCCTGCTGGCGCAGCAGATCGCTAAAGTGCAGCACGCCCAGCGGCTGGTGCTGCTGATCAACCACCGGGAGTTTATCGGTGCGGCGCGCAATAAACTGCGACAGCGCTTCACGCAGCGTGAGTGATTCGGCGATCGGTTCCGCATCGAACCATTCGCCGCGCCGTGCCGCACTGCCGGCGCGACCCAGTGCCAGCAAACGCACGCCAAGCTCGCTGCGACCAAAGAATTCGCGCGCAAAGTCATTCACCGGCTGCGTAAGCAAATCAATCGGCCTGCCCTGCTGCACAATTTCACCGCCATCCATCAGCACCAATTGATCGGCCAGCGTGAGCGCTTCGTCGATGTCATGCGTGACCAGCACCACGGTGCGGCCGGTCATTTTCTGGATGCGCAGCATCTCGTGCTGCAGCGCCAGGCGATTGACCGGATCGAGCGCGCCAAACGGTTCATCCATCAGCAGCAGTTCCGGATCGGCCGCCAGTGCGCGCGCCACGCCGACACGCTGCTGCTGTCCACCCGAAAGCTGATGCGGCATGCGCGATGCCAGGTGGCTATCAAGATTAAGCAGCGCCAGCAGCTCGTCGACGCGCTGATTGATCCTCGCCTGCGGCCAGCCAAGCAGCGACGGCACGGTGCCGATGTTCTTTGCCACGTTCCAGTGCGGGAACAGGCCAATCGACTGAATGGCGTAACCGATGCGGCGGCGCAGCGCGCGGGCATCCATGCGCTCAATCGGTTCACCGGCAAAACGAATTTCACCGCTGTCGTGCTCGACCAGCCGGTTGATCATCTTCAGCGTGGTGGATTTGCCGGAA
Organism: Pantoea sp. GM01; assembly: GCF_000282675.1. Taxonomy (NCBI): domain Bacteria; kingdom Pseudomonadati; phylum Pseudomonadota; class Gammaproteobacteria; order Enterobacterales; family Erwiniaceae; genus Pantoea; species Pantoea sp. GM01. The sequence continues at coordinate 236,695 of NZ_AKIU01000028.1, forward strand.
CCCGAGGTACCAATCAGCACGGTAAAACTGCCCTTATCAATCTTTAGCGACAGGTTGCGTATCGCCTCTTTCCCGGCAAACACTTTGCTCACCTGATGAAATTCAATCATGACGTCTCTCCAGCAGTGCCGACAGTAAACGCAGCAGTGCATCAAAAATCACCGCCAGCGCCACCACCGGAATTACGCCCAGCAGCACCAGATCGAGCGCGCTGCTCAGCAATCCCTGAAAAACAATGGCACCAAATCCACCCGCGCCAATCAAGGCGGCGACTACCGCCAGACCAACGGTTTGCACCACCACCACGCGCAAGCCAGAAAGCCACACCGGCAGCGCCAGCGGCAGCTCGGCCAGCCAGAACTGCTGCCACGCGCTCATGCCCATGCCGCGCGCGGTTTCGCGTACTTCCTGCGGCACCTGCTGCAAACCGGCCACCACGCTGCGCACCAGCGGCAGCAGCGCATAGAGCACCAGGGCAATCAGAGCGGGCGCAATGCCGATGCCGCTAATGCCCCAGCGCGCCAGCACCGGGAAATGCGCGACCAAACCGGCCAGCGGCGCAATCAGTAAGCCAAACAGCGCCACCGACGGCACGGTTTGAATCAGGTTCAGCACGCTAAACGCGGCGTTCTGCCAGCGTTGACGACGCGCAATCGCCAGGCCGAGCGGCAAGCCGATCAGCAGCGTCGGCAACAGTGTACCGCCGAGCAGCCACAGATGCTGGCTGAAGGCCGCGTCGAACACTGCCGTACGGTTGGCATACTCTTTCAATAACGAGAGACGATCGAGGTGACCGCTGAGTAGCAGCAGCAGCGGCAACAGCCAGATTTGCAGGTTGAGCACAATGCGCCACGGCGTGCTGGCCGTGATTTGCCGTACCGCTTCGGCCGCCAGCAGCAGCGACAGCGCCGCGGCGCACCATAAGCCGCTGCCAAACGCGGTGCGCGCCAGCGGACTACCGCTGTTCGCCAACGCCGTCGCCTGTTGCCCGGCGAGCCAGATAAGCAACGCCAGCATGACGTCGGCCGCCAGCAGCAAGCTGACCGCGCTGATGCGCCGCGCAGGCCACCATAATCCTTGCCACAGCCACAGCAGCGGTATCAGCAGCAACCCGCTATTCGCTACCTGCCAAAATAACAGCGGCTGCCCGGAAACCAGACGATTAGCGGCGAAGCTCAGCAGCGGCAAGGCAAACAGCGCCAGCGAGATAAGCGTGGTTAGCACCAGCAGCACCGGCTGCTGGCGGGGTCTGAGTAACAACGACGACACTGTTTACAGCAACTTATTCTGCTGTAACCACTGTTTCGCGACCTGACTGGCATCCTGACCATCGACCGCAATCTGCGCATTCAGCTGTTGCAGGGTTTTCTCATCCAGCTTGCTGAACACCGGCTGCAGCCAGTTACCGATCTCAGGATACTGTTTCAGCACGCTGGCGCGGATCACCGGTGCAGGCGCGTAAATCGGCTGCACGCCTTTCGGATCGCTCAGGGTTTGCAGGCCGAGTGCCGCCACCGGACCGTCGGTGCCGTACGCCATCGCGGCGTTCACGCCGGAGGTTTGCTGCGCCGCCGCTTTGATGGTCACCGCGGTGTCACCGCCCGCCAGCGACAGCAGCTGCGACTGCTCCAGCTTGAAGTTGTAAGCTTTTTCAAACGCCGGTAACGCATCGCTGCGTTCGATAAATTCTGCCGATGCCGCCAGTTTGAACGTGCCGCCTTTTTTCAGGTATGCACTGAGATCGTCCAGTGAATTGAGGTTATTCTTCTGCGCCACGTCGCCGCGCACCGCGATGGTCCAGGTGTTGTTGGCTGGTGCTGGCGTCAACCACACCAGCTGGTTTTTGTCAGCATCGAGCTTTTTCACCTTCTCATAGCCCTGCTGAGCATTTTTCCACGCCGCATCTTTCTCATCGTTGAAGAAGAAAGCGCCGTTGCCGGTGTATTCCGGATAGATATCCAGCTCGCCCGCGGTAATCGCGCCGCGCACCACCTGCGTAGTGCCGAGCTGGATTTTGTTAACCGTTTTCACCCCGTGTTTATCCAGCACCTGCAGGATGATATTGCCGAGCAACGAGCCTTCGGTATCAATCTTAGAGCCCACCTTCACCGGATCCGCCGCATGCGCCGCACCCACGCTCATGGCGAGCGCCATCATCCCCAATAAACCCTGCTTTATCATCTCGCTTCCCTCATTTGTTTTCATTGTGTGACTATCAAGCGTAGCCTGGCGAATAGCGATGGGCGCGGTCAAGCAGCTTACTTCGTGCTTTTTTTGCTATCGATAGCGGGTTAGTTATAACCAAAACGCAGCTCATATAACCAAATTGAATTTTTAATGCCGAGGCGGCGGCTTATGCTCACCGTCCCACTCATTACAATAAATTACAAAACATCATGACCGATTTAGCTTCTCCGGCGCACGTGGCGCAGGCAGGGAATACCCCCACCGGTGAGACCAAATGGATTCGCAGCGCGGCCGACGTTTCCGGTTTGGTTAATAACAGCGACGAATCGCGCAACAACGCGCGCATCGTCATCGCCATTGCGCTGGGCGGCGTGTTTCTTGATGCCTACGATCTCGGCGCATTAGCCTTTGGTATTAAAGACGTGACGCGCGAGTTCCAGCTCACGCCTGCCGGCACCGGCATGGTGGCCTCGGCGATCACCTTTGGCGCGATTGTCGGTGCCTTAATTGGCGGCTATCTCACCGATAAAATTGGCCGCTATCGGGTGTTTATGGCCGACATGTTCTTCTTCGTGGTAGCGGCATTAGCCTGTGCCTTTGCGCCGAACGAATACGTATTGGCGGGTGCGCGCTTCGTGATGGGACTCGGCGTTGGCATCGATTTGCCCGTGGCGATGGCGTTTCTTGCCGAGTTTTCGAAGCTGCGCGGACAAGGCAATAAAGCCGCCAGCGTGGCGATGTGGTGTCCGACGTGGTACGCGGCGATCAGTATCTCCTATCTGCTGGTACTGCTGCTGTATGCGGTACTGCCGGAAACCCACACCGATTGGCTGTGGCGTTTAATTCTGGGCTTTGGTGCGGTGCCCGCGCTGCTGATCATTGCCATTCGCAGCCGCTATATGAGTGAATCGCCGATTTGGGCCGCCAATCAGGGCAACCTGAAAGGCGCGGCAGAGATTCTGCGCAACGCCTACAACATCAACGCGCAGGTGGCGGAGGATGCCGATCTGACACCGCAGAAAGCGGTACGCAAAGCCAGCTGGCGCAACTACGGTGCGCTGCTGCAGGGCGTCTATCGCCGCCGCACTATTCTGGCCACCGTGACGTCAATCGCCTCATCGTTTGCCTATAACGCGGTGGCGTTTGGCCTGCCGGTGATCATCTCAAGCTTCTTTGCGCAATCGATGCTGACCACAATTCTGGTGTCGCTGGCGCTTAATCTGCTGTTTGCGTTTGTTGGCGGCTTGCTGGCGGTGCGGCTGGTGCCACGTCTCGGTGCGTGGAAGATGTCGGTTGCCGGTTACGCCTGTCAGTGCGTAGCGCTGCTGGGATTAGCGTTGATTGGTCGTCCGGAAGGTGGCGAACAAGCGGCGGTGGCGATTGCCATGCTGGCACTGTTCCTGTTTGGTCAGGGCTTTGGTCCCGGCTCGCATACCATGACGTTTGCTTCGCTGAGCTATCCGGCTTCGCTGCGCGGCGTGGGCGTTGGCTTCAACCAGACGCTGATGCGCGGCAGTTCAACCGTGTCGCTGTTTGTCTTCCCCCTGCTGGTTGCTGCGTTTGGTACTGGCGTGTTCTGGGTGATCTTCCTGGCGCCACTGATTGGCTTGCTGGCGCTGCTGGCAATTCGCTGGGAGCCGTCGGGCTACGACGTGGATGCGGAAGATTTTCAGTGATACCTAAACACTGACTTCACCGAGCGCACGTGTTGTAGCGGCGCAATTTATTGCGCGATAAATCGCGCCGCTACGGAGTGTGCAATTAAGCGGTCAGGCGGAAATCGCCGAGCGTATTGGGGATGCGCGGGAAGGTGTGCAGGAACCACGGCGTAAACTGCTCGGGGTTTTCTGCCATCTCCTGCTGAATTTGAGCAATTGAGCGATAGCACCACGCATCAGCCTCTTCCGGATTGAGTACCGGCTGCTCATCGCTGATGGCGAAAAACACGTGGCCATATTCATGCTCGGTTAAACCGTTGCTGAGCGGCAGGTTATAGCTGAGTTCAAACACCGGCGTTAGCGTAAGTTTCATGCCCATCTCTTCACGCAGACGGCGTTCGGCGGCATCACGGGTCGACTCTTGCGGATAGGGATGACTGCAGCAGGTGTTGCTCCACAACCCACCGCAGTGATATTTCCCACTGGCCCGACGCTGCAGTAGCACCTCATGGCGCGAATTGAACACGTAAACCGTCACCGCACGATGCAGCAATCCTTTTTCATGCACTTCCAGCTTTTCCATTTGGCCGATAGGGCGATCGAGGTGGTCGACGAGAATAACTTCAATGGCGGACATGACAACTCCTTCGGAAAATTCGCAGCTATTGTACACAACCTCCCCGGCGTTAATGGAGGAAATAGCGCACATTCCGTGCGTTAACGTGGGCAACGTAAAGCGTAGCAGCCTGCGGACAATTCAGCATAAAAAGGCGGAAAAAGGGGTTAACAGAGGAGATGCGGGCGGTGTGTGATACGGTCGCCGCCATCAATGACGACCGTATTGTGTAGCATCGCCATGCATGGCGACCGAGTCGATTACAACTTAAAGCTCTGCACCACCTGCTCCAGCTGGACGCTCTGCTGCTCCATCGCTTGCGCGGCGGCAGAGACCTGCTCAACCAGCGCGGCGTTCTGCTGGGTGCTGCCATCCAGCTGAGTAATCGCCACGTTGACCTGATCGATACCCATGCTCTGCTCGCGGCTCGCCGACATGATTTCACTCATCAGCGTGGTGACGCTGCTGACGCCCTGCATCAGCTCATCCATGGTTTGCCCGGCCTGCTCCACCAGTTGACTGCCGGTATCGATATTCGCCACCGACTCCTCAATCAGCTTTTTGATTTCACGCGCCGAGTTAGCCGAACGCTGCGCCAGATTGCGCACTTCCGAGGCCACCACGGCAAATCCGCGGCCCTGCTCACCGGCTCGTGCGGCTTCTACCGCCGCATTGAGCGCCAGGATATTGGTCTGGAAAGCGATGCTGTCGATGACGCTAATGATATCCACCACTTTACGCGACGATTGGTTAATCGCTCCCATGGTGCTCACCACCTGACGCACCACTTCGGTACCGCGCGCGGCGACTTGTGAAGCGCCGTCGGCCAGCTGATTGGCGTGCGTGGCGTTATCGGCGTTCTGCCGTACGGTGCCGGTCAGCTCTTCCATCGACGCGGCGGTCTCCACGATCGAACTGGCCTGCGACTCCGTGCGCGCTGAGAGATCGGCGTTGCCGCTGGCGATTTCACGCGAAGCGGAGGTGATCGCCAGCGCGCTGTCGCCCACCTGGCGCATCAGCCCCTGCAGATAAGCGATGAACTGGTTAAAGCTCTGCGCCACGGCGTTGAATTCCGGGCTATTGCTGGCAGGCAGACGCTGCGTCAGATCGGCACCGCCGGTCGACAAGGCTTCGATGTTGCGATGCAGCAACGCCAGGCGTTTCATCATCGCCCGCACGAAACCGAGCAGCACCAGCAGCAGGATCACCGCCAGCGGGATCTGCACCAGACCCAGACGCGTCAACATGCTATGCGTCTGCGCATCCAGCAAACTGGAGGGCACATCACTGGCGAGATACCACGGGCTGCCAGCTATCGCCTGCAGGAACAGCGTGTGTTCACCATCTTCCCCTGCAAAGGTGGTTTGTGTCGGCTGGCTGCCCGCCTGCGCTAACAAGCCTTTCAACGCGGCGGCCATCGGCAATTGCGTATCCGCAAGATTTTCCAGCTTCGGCGCACCCTCCACCAGCGCGGCGTTGCCGACCACTTTGCCATCGGCCTCAACGATCAGCACGCGGCCCTGAATCGCCTCGCCCATCTGTTTTGCCAGCTGGTTGAAGAAGCCCAGCGTCACATCAATCGTCGCGACGCCCCACGCGGTGCCGTCGCGATAAATCGCCATGGCGCAGTTGGTACGCGGCTGCGGGCTGGCGGCATCCTGATAGGCTTTCGCCCAGGCGCACTGACCTTTAGCGGCGGCCAGACCATCTTTGTACCAGGACTGCTCCCAGTACTTGTCGGCGGCGTCTGAGTTCCAGTAGGTGTTGACCTGCAGCTGATTGCTGGCGTTACGCGCAAAGAACGAGCTGTTTTTCTCTTTCGCCGGATCGCGACGATTCGGTAATGGCCAGATGCCACCGCCGAACACATTGCTGTCCTGATATTGGTTGACTAAGGCGGGTAGCAAGGTATCGATGGTCGCGCTGTCCATCACACCAGCCGCTTCAGTGATAGCACGCTGCTGCGCCTGCACACGGTTCATCTGCTCGATGATGCGTCCGGCCAGGCCGTCCACTTCGTAGCGCACCAGACGACTTTCATTATGAGAGAGCTGCGGGGCGATAAACTGATTGATCACCAGCACGGTAATCAGCATTAGCCCGGCAAAAAAGGCGACCAGCGTCGCGGTGAAACGGGATTGTGTTGTTTTGAACATTATGTGTGCCCTTACCCTGGTTGGCGAGTTGCCTGATCGAGGTTAACGGCGTGTTAATGGGGATCTTGAGGTGAGCGCGATCACAAAGCAGTGAAATAGTTGATTTGAGTGATAATTTAAAATCGTAGGGTCGGCATTAATGCCGACCGGGTTTAGGGTGCGGGCGGCTCCACCACTTCCTGACGCGGGCGGAAAATATGATTATTCCCGTCCGCCAGCAAACGCTGCAGTAACTGCTGGCCACCGCGATCGTCGGCTTGTGCGAACTGACGTTCGGCTTCGGTTATCGGCGTTGACCACAGCAAATTCACCCGGTCACCATCGCGTTTCGGCAGGCGAAACTGCGCGGCTTCCGGCGCCAAATCATTGGCCAGCAGGAAGCTTTCGAAACCCACCGGTGCCACTTCTGATGCCAGCGTATGGCCTTCGCCAATCCACGTCAGCCGCGCCCACGGCAGATGCGCAAACTCAGCCAGCGCGCTCGCCATCTGCACCGCATTGGCTTCGGTCATCACTTCTCCGTCTACGGCCATCGCCAGTTCAACGCGGCGATACTGCGGCGCCAGCTCATCAAACAGGTGATCCACCTGCGGCATTGGGCGAATCCCCATACCGAGAGTGAGAAAAACCCAAACGCCGTTGTGTAAATGCTGCGAAATCGCCATCGGCGGCCAGTTGCCTTGATCGATGGAGTAATACTTGACCGATTCGCCAAACTGCGCCTGATAACACTGCATCAGCTCGCGCTGCACCACATCCCACAGATGCCCGTCGTGCCAGTCGCGCCAGAAATGACGCTGCTGTTCGGCCCGCGCGTAATGGTCGTTGGTCGAAGCCGAACCAAGCGGTGCGGTCAGGCGATTCTCTTTGATACAGGCGGCAGAGAAACTCACCTGCTTGTCCTGATACAGGCTCCAGCCGGGGATTACCGCCAGCAGCTGACCGTAATACCATAACGCCGCACCGTCATCGCTTGGCTCCCACAGCACCTGTAATCCGGCCGGATCGAGCATTGGCTCAGCTTCCAGCGTACGGCAGTACTCCGCACTCAGCAGCGGCGCTATGCCCTGCTCCATCGCTTCACGATCTTCCTGCGCCGGCGCAGGCAGCAGATTGCGCAGCCAGCAGCCGCGCACCGCATATTGGCTGCGAAACAGGTCGTTCGGCCAGATATAAAAATAGGCCGTACGCGCGTCCTGTTCGACGATAGCGGTTAGTGTGTGTTGCTGATTCGGCACCTCAGCAATCAGAGGTTGGTGGGTCATAACGCCTCGATATTACCTGGAGGAATCCATTTTCCCCGAGAATAGAGCAGGATCGGCACTCGTGCCATGTGACACAAGGGTAAAACTCTCAAAGTGCGTGCAGGCGTAAATGAAAACGGCGGTTCAGTGCCAGCATAACGCGCTGACACGTTTCAAATTATTTCGCGATTCTTTTGCCGTCACGCATGGTATCGTCGGCGCATTCCTCTGTGCGGAGCTGCCGATATGGTGCTGCAAAACCTCGATTTGAACCTGCGTGACGTGGTTATCTGCGCGATGTTAGTGTGGCTGTTTATACGCTATACGTGGGTAATGTCGTCGCTGAGCATCATGCTGGCGGGCGCCGCACTGCTGGTGTTGTTGCCCACGGATATTTACTTCAGTTTATTACCGCTGGCGCTGATTGGCGTCGGGCTTGGTATGTTGATCCATCATCATCAGCAACGTCGGCTGGCGCTGCAGCGCGAAGCGCGCACCCCACGCACCTATACCAAAAAGCAGGACGAGCTTAATCTACCCTGAACGGCCCATGCGCTGCATGGCACGCGTGTAGGCGCCGCGCTGAATTGACCAGCGCAGCAGCCCGGCAAGCACCGCAATTTCCCGATCCACCCGCCACTGATTGACCGGCCCAATCGGCTGCTGGATCTGCTGTTGCGCCCAGGTTGGCAGCAACCCCATTCCCGCTTTCAGCATCACCTGCATGGCCGGCTTTGCCTGCCAGCTTGGCGCAGGCGCATTGATTAATAGCTGCATCACTTCCAGCGTGCGCTCATCGCAGATCAGCTCAGGGCGCATTCTCTGTAAATAGTTCTCAACCGCCGGTACGCTTTTCGGCACCTGCTGCGCGCCGAGCGCTTCGGCAATCAGCGCCGCTTCCTGATAATAGCGATCCTGATCTTCCCGGCTGAGCTGCGGATTTTTGTAGCGAAGATGCGCCGCCAGAAAGCGGCTGGTCTCGGCAACGTGCACCCAGGTCAGCAGATGCGGATCGCTGGCGGCATAAGGCTTGCCGGCGTTGTCGATGCCGGTAACGCGTAGGTGAATACGTTTGACGCGCTCAATCAGAATATTGGCATCCACGGTATTGCCGAAGGTGGTGACGGCGATAAACTGGCTGGTACGCCGCAGGCGGCCCATCATGTCCTGACGGAAGTTGGAGTGATCCCACACGCCGGCCAGCGCCGCCGGATGCAGCATCTGCAACATTAAGGCGCTGATACCGCCGCACAGCATCGCCGTGAAATCGCCGTGCACGCGCCAGATAACGTGATCCGGACCAAACAAGCCAGGATCGCCGGGCGGTTGCGAGATATCAAATTCATTGAGTGACAGGCCGTTGAGGCGGAAGACTTGCTGTTGGATACGTTCGCGGATGTTCATGGGTTTCGATTTGTGCGGTTAGGCCCTCACCCCGGCCCTCTCCCGCAAGCGGGCGAGGGAGAGGATTGTGCTCGGATTGAAAACGCCGCACCCATAGGTTCCCTCTCCCGCTTGCGGGAGAGGGTTAGGGTGAGGGCATCAGCGACTATAAATAATCAAACTGCGCATCCTGGGTACGCACGGAATCCAGACCAATCATCACGTTGATTTTGCCTGGCTCAGCCACCTGCTGCATCTTCTGGTTCCAGAACTTCAGCGCATCCACATCGATCTTAAACTTCACCGTCTGCGATTCGCCGGCTTTCAGCATGATGCGCTGGAAGCCGCGCAGCTCCTGCACCGGACGGCTAATGCTGGCGACCGGATCGTTGAGATACAGCTGCACCACGGTAGCTCCGTCGCGTTTACCGGTATTGGTCACGGTCACCGATGCATCCACCGAACCGTTACGCGGCATGGTGCGTGATGACATCTTCACCGGCGACACGCTGAACGTGGTGTAGCTCAGGCCGTAACCAAACGGATAGAGCGGGCCGTTGATCGCATCATAGTAGTGTGAAGTGTACTTGTTCGGTTTGGCGAAGTTGTACGGACGACCGGTTGGCAGATGGTTGTAATAAATCGGAATCTGGCCAACTGAACGCGGGAAGGAGACCGGCAGTTTGCCCGATGGATTGTAATCACCAAACAGCACATCGGCGATGGCATTACCGCCCTCGGTGCCGCTGAACCAGGTTTCCAGCATCGCATCGGCCTGCTGATCTTCCTTCACCACCGTTAGCGGACGGCCATTCATCAGCACGATCACCAACGGTTTGCCGGTGGCCTTCAGCGCGTCCAGCAGTTTCTGCTGACTTTGCGGAATCGACAGTTCACTGCGGCTGGAAGCTTCATGCGCCATGCCCTGCGCTTCACCCACTGCGGCAACCACCACGTCGGCTTTTTTCGCCTGCGCCACCGCTTCATCAATCAGCTCCTGCGGCGAACGTTTATCCACGCTTACCGCTTGCTCATACAGATTAAGGAAGTCCTGAACGCCCTTGTTATCACTGATGTTGGCGCCTTTGGCATACAGCACCGTGCCTTTACCCGCCATCGCGCTGCGCACGCCTTGCAGCAGCGGAATAGATTGTTTTGCCACGCCTGCCGCAGACCAGCTGCCCATAATGTCGCGCTGGCTATCGGCCAGCGGCCCGACCAGCGCCACGGTGGCGTCTTTCTTCAGCGGCAGCGTTTCATGCCAGTTTTTCAGCAGGACGATGCTTTTGCGCGCCACGTCGCGCGCTTCGGCACGGTGCAGACGGCTTTCCGCGTTGGTGTCCTGCGGATCGCTCTCTTTCGGCCCTAAATGGCTGTAGGGATCGTTGAACAGGCCCATATCATATTTGACGTTCAGCACATGGCGCGCGGCATCATCGACTTCCGCCATGCTTACCGCGCCGCTTTTCACCAGCCCCGGCAGATATTTGCTGTAATACTCGTCGCTCATGCTCATGTCGACGCCCGATTTCACCGCAATGCGCACCGCATCCTGCGGATCGCTGGCCACGCCGTGTTTCAGCAGCTCTTTAATCGCGCCGTGATCGCTGATGGTGATGCCTTTGAACCTCCAGTCGCCGCGCAGCACCTCTTTCAGCAGCCAGCCATCCGCCGTGGCCGGTGTACCATTGAGTGAGTTGAGCGCCACCATCACGCCGCCGCTGCCGGCATCAAGCGAGGCTTTATACGGTGGCAGATAATCCTGGAACAGCCGCTGCGGGCTCATGTCGACGGTGTTGTAATCGCGTCCACCCTCGACCGCACCGTATGCCGCGAAGTGTTTCACGCTGGTCATGATCGAGAAACGATCCGCCGCGCTTTTACCCTGCATGGCTTTCACCATGGTGCTGCCCATTTGCGAGGTCAGGAACGTGTCTTCGCCAAAGCCTTCAGAGAAACGGCCCCAGCGCGGTTCACGTGACACATCGACCATCGGTGCCCACGTCATGTTTAAACCGTCATCCGCCGCTTCATAGGCCGATACGCGGCCCACCTGCGCGATAGCATCAAGATCCCAGCTGGCCGCCAGGCCGAGCGGAATCGGGAAGATAGTGCGCTGACCGTGTACTACGTCGTAGGCAAAAAACAGCGGGATTTTCAGGCGGCTGAGTTCCATCACCTGATCCTGCATGGCGCGAATATCCTGGCGCGTCACGGTGTTAAAGATCGCCCCAACCTGACCGTGCTGAATCATGTCGCGAACCGCCGATTTCGGCGTATCCGGCCCTACGCTGATCAAACGCATTTGCCCGATTTTTTCATCAAGGGTCATTTTGCTGAGCAGCTGATTCACAAAGGCGTCACGCGCCTGTTCGGTCATTGGATGTGGGCCAAACAGGTCGTCCGCGAAAGCGGGCTGCATGGCTAAGGAGACAGCGAGGCTAACAGAGTAAATCCATTTCATCAGGTCGGGTTCTCTTAAGTGACTGCGCAATATCGAAATAACCGGGGCAGTTTGCCACAAGATGAGGATAGCAGGTAGCCGCCAATGTCACACCGCGACCCTGCCGCTGACGCGTGCTACAGTTGAAGCGCCATGTTAAAGACAAGGATAGGCCAATGAATAACAACACTTCGCACCCTACTCTGCTCGCCGAACTGCGTCGTCTGCTGGGTTCGTCGAACCTGTTAACCGATGCGGAACAGACCGCACGCTACCGCAAAGGTTTTCGCTCGGGTGAAGGCGAGGCGCTGGCGGTGATTTTCCCCGGCTCGTTGCTGGAACTATGGCGAGCGTTGCAAGCGCTGGTGAGCGCGGATGCGATCATTTTGATGCAGGCCGCCAATACCGGTCTGACGGAAGGTTCCACGCCAAACGGCAACGATTACGATCGTCCGGTGGTGATCATCAGCACCCTGCGGCTGGATAAGTTGCAGCTAATTGATGGCGGCAAGCAGATCCTTGCCTTCCCCGGCAGCACGCTGTATCAGCTGGAAAAAGCGCTCAAACCGCTAGGTCGCGAGCCCCATTCGGTGATCGGTTCTTCCTGTATTGGCGCCTCGGTAATGGGCGGCATCTGTAATAACTCGGGTGGATCGCTAATCAAACGTGGGCCGGCCTATAGCGAAATGGCGCTGTTTGCACAAATTGATGCCAGCGGCAAACTCAAGCTGGTGAATCACCTCGGTATCGATCTCGGTCATTCGCCGGAAGAGATGCTGGGCCGGCTGGATGACGATCGCTGGCAGCAAAACGATGTACGCTGGGATGAGCGCCACGCCTCCGATCATGAATACGCCGAGCGCGTGCGTGAGATCAATGCCGATACTCCGGCACGCTTCAACGCCGATGAACGTCGCCTGTTTGAAGCGTCTGGCTGCGCCGGCAAGCTGGCGGTGTTCGCCGTACGTCTGGATACCTTCCCCACCGAACCCCAGCAGCAGGTGTTCTATATCGGCACCAACAATCCGGCAGAGCTGGGCGATATTCGCCGTCATATTCTGGCGGAATTCAAGCATCTGCCGGTGGCGGGCGAATATATGCATCGCGACATTTTCGACATCGCCGAAGTGTACGGTAAAGATACCTTTGTGATGATCGACAAACTCGGCACCGACAAAATGCCGCTGTTTTTCACCCTCAAAGGCCGCGTTGATGCCTGGCTGAGCAAACTGAGCTGGGTGAAACCGCATCTTACCGATCGCCTGTTGCAGCGCGTCAGTGGCTGGTTACCGGCGCATCTGCCCAAACGTCTCAAGCAGTATCGCGATAAATATGAGCATCACCTGATGCTGAAGATGTCCGGTGACGGCGTCGCCGAAGCGCAGGCGTATCTGACTGAATACTTCCGCGAAGGTGGCGGCGCCTTCTTTGCCTGCGACGCCCAGGAGGGAGCGCACGCGTTTCTGCATCGCTTTGCCGCTGCCGGTGCTGCCGTGCGCTATCACGCGGTGCATGCTGACGAAGTGGAAGATATTCTGGCGCTGGATATCGCGCTACGCCGTAATGATGAGGAGTGGTTTGAGCGTCTGCCGGCCGAGTTCGATAAGGACTTAAGCCATCGCCTCTATTACGGCCACTTCTTCTGTCACGTGTTCCATCAGGATTACATCGTGAAGAAAGGCGTGGATGCGCATGCGCTGAAGGAGAAGATGCTGGCGATTTTAGCCGCACGCGGTGCCGAGTATCCGGCAGAGCATAACGTTGGTCATCTTTATCAGGCGAAACCGCAGCTGCAGGCGTTTTATCAGCAGTTGGATCCCACTAATAGTTTCAATCCGGGAATCGGTAAAACCAGTAAGCAGAAGGGTTGGGCGGTAAAGGTTTGAGGGTGTGCAGTTGTTGAAAAGGTGGCCAGGAATGGCCACCTTTCTCCAATCTGTAGCGGCGCAATTTATTGCGCGGGTTTGCTCAAAGGCGCGCGATAAATCGCGCCGCTACAAAATGTGCGTCAACGTGATTGAGGCAGTTGCTCGCCCTGCTGCTCTTGCGCAGCCGCCGCCAGGGCGCGGCGTTCAATAATCATGGTCTGCGGCGTTGACAGCATAATGCCCTCTTTGCGCAGACGCGTCAGAATATCGAACAGCAAATCACTCTTGGCACCGGAAATCTGACGCTGACCGGCGACGTTGCCGGTGACGCTCAGCACGATACCCGCTGGCGTCAGATCTTTGAACGACACCGACGGCTCTGGCGTCTCCAGAATGCGCTCGTTCTCCTGATAAACCTCCAGCAGAATTTCACGCACTTTTACCGGATCAATATCCAGCGGGAAGGTCAGCTGAATGGTCACCACGCCCTGCGCATTGCCCATGGTGGCGTTTCGCACGTTCTGCGAGATAAATTGCGAGTTCGGCACAATCACCGTGGATTTGTCGCCCAGCTGAATCTCGGTAGCGCGCACGTTGATGCGGCGAATGTCGCCTTCGATACCGCTGATGCTCACCAGATCGCCCACCTTCACCGGACGCTCGGTCAGCAGAATCAAGCCGGAGATGAAGTTCTTCACAATCTCCTGCAAGCCGAAACCGATACCGACCGATAAGGCGCTGACAATCCACGCCAGTTTGTTCCACTGCAGGCCCATGATCGACAGCGTCAGCAGAATTACCAGCACGTAACCAATGTTGCTGAACAACGTCACCAGCGACACGCGCATGCCGACGTCCATGGTGGTTTTCGGCAGGAAATCTTTGTCCAGCCAGCGACGCACCGAACGCAGCACGTAAATCCCCACCACCAGACACAGAATCGCATTGACCATGTGCGCCGGCACAATGTTCAGTGACTCCAGTCCTTTGCCGCCCCAGAATTCAATCACCTTCTGAATCAGCTCAATCGGCGTTGAGGAGGCGAAGGTACCGTTGAGCAGTGCCAACGCCAGAATAGCAATCAGCAAGGTTTTACCCAGCGCGCTCAGCAGCGTCGCCGCCTGCTGCAAATGGCGCTCATCAATATTCAGTGAGCTTTGCAGGCGCTTGCCGGTGGCATTGCTGGTGGAGAACAGGCTTTCACAGCCATCCTGCACCAGATGGCTGAGGAAGTAGAACGAGCCAAACAGAATGCCGCACCAAATCACCTCATAGCTGAGGAAGCGTGCCAGCGTGACATAACCGATGATCAGCGAGATCAAAATGGCCAGCGCGGTAAGCATCAGCGCCAGCTGCACCAGACCCACAATCGTCGAGCGCGCTTCTGGCTGATGGCCTTCCTGCACCATGCGGCGACGCACACGGTTCACGCGCATGCTGATGGCGAGGCCGGTGCAGCCAATCAGCAGCGCGGTCAGGCCGTTGGCAAAAATAGTGGTATTCAGGCTGGTGCCGACGCTGTAGTTAAAGGCTTCAACCGTCTGGAACACAAACACCAGCGCCGCGGTAAAGGGCGGGAACGGCTTCAGCGCCTGCGCCACTTCATTGGAGATGGCGGGCAAACGCCAGCTTGGTCGACGCGTTGACAAAAAGGCCCGACCTAAGCCGGCAATCAGTCCGCAGTAGACGCTGAGCTGCACCAAACGGTCGACAAAATCCTGCACGTCGCCGGAGACTTCATCGCGGCGCGTAAAGGCCTGCGCAAGGAAGTGGAAGGTTAACACCACTGCCGCAAGCGTGGTCAGGGCGATGGTGGCGGCCAGGAAGCTACGACGTAAACGCCCTTCCGGCATTTTGTTAATACTCACCCACGCCAGAAACTCTTCGCCGTAGCGACGGCCGATCGTCATCACCAGCATTGCCGCTACCAGCCAGGCGATGGTGCCAAAGCGCCAGCCCGGCTCCCACGACAGCGCCGCGGTGTCTTGCAATTCATCACGAAAGTCGCTGATCTTCTCGCCGTCGAGATCCTGGCTGCTAAATACCGGCGCCCAGAAGCGCGGGCCGAAGATACTACCGGAATTGAGCGCCAGCTGGCTTTTTAGCTGGTCACGACGCAGGTTAACGATCTGCGATGACAGCACCAGCGCCCCGTTTTTGATGCCGTCGGCCTGCTTGATTTGATCGTCCAGCTTGCCTTTTTGGTTCTCCAGCGCCGCACGTTTGCGCGTCACTTCCGGCGTCTCTTTCACGCCGCTATCGGCTTTGGGCGCCGGGCCGAGCACCGCCAGCTGGGCATCAAGCTGCTGGCGCTGCGGGATTAACGCCTGCCCCAGCGTTTCGGCATTGCCGGAAAGCTCCAGCGCCATCTCGTTCAGCTGGTTAAGCTGGCTCTCATTGGTATCGCCCGAGACCTGACCTTTAATTTTGTCGAGTATTTTCTGCATCTTGGGCAGCTCGACCGACGCGTTAACTTTGGGCGCAGCGTCCTCTTGCTGATCGGCTGCCGCGCTGTCGTCGGCAAAACTCAGTGCCGGGGTTAACAGCACCAGCAGCAGTAAAAATGGCGTAAGTAAGGAACGGAACTTGAACATGTTTAATAAGATTCCAGCGTAATAACAGCCGATAAACGCACGTGTGCAGGTGAATGGCGGCTAGTTTAAGACGTTGCCGACACTGAAACTATAGGAATGAAGGTGTAAAACATTGGCGCTAACGATAAGCGTTTTTGCAGGTGCCCGAAAGCACCTGCGGGAGAATTATTCGTTATTGGCGGTGAGGCCCGACTTCTGCTTTTTGTACGCCAGCGCAGCGGCCGGAACCGGTGCCGCTTTGCCGGTTTCCAGCCAGTCGCGCAGGCGATTAGCATCGGCAAAATGGGTGTATTTACCAAAAGCATCCAGTACCACCAGCGCCACCGGACGGTTGTTGATCACCGTGCGCATTACCAGACAGTGCCCGGCTTCATCGGTATAACCGGTTTTGGTGAGCTGAATACGCCAGTCGTTTTTGTACACCAGATGGTTGGTGTTGCGGAACGGCAGCGCGTAGTTCGGATGCTTAAATACCGCGGTGTCCTCTTTGGTGGTACTCAACTCGCCAATCAGCGGGTACTGGCGCGTGGCTTTCACCAGCTTAACCAGATCTTCCGCACTGGAAACGTTCTGAATCGACAAACCGGTTGGCTCCACATAACGCGTGTGCGTCATGCCCAGCGCACGCGCTTTGGCGTTCATTGCGCGGATAAACGCATCGTAACCGCCGGGATAGTGGTGCGCCAGGCTGGCGGCCGCACGGTTTTCCGATGACATCAGCGCCAGCAGCAGCATATTGCGGCGGCTGATTTCGCTATTCAGTTTGACGCGGGAGAATACGCCGCGCATTTCAGCGGTATGGCTGATATCCACCGACAGCATCTCATCCATCGGCAATTTGGCATCCAGCACCACCATCGCCGTCATCACCTTGGTAAGTGAAGCAATCGGACGTACGCGGTTAGGATGGCTGGAAAACAGGACTTTGTTGTTTTCCAGATCGACAATCATGGCACTGCCGGAGGCGATTTGCGGTTGGGCAATCGGCGCCAGGTTTGAGAGTGCCGCCGGCGCAGCGAGCGCGGGCGTCACAGCAGCCGGCGCGGCGACAAACAGCGCCAGCGACAGCAGGGAAATACGCATTTTTGCAGACATCGTGTCAAAAAAATCCGGTAAGGAGTTTTGCGCTGTGTTAAGACACAGGCCGCCCGCAACAAACCAGACGGGATGCGGGCTGGCTGCGATATCATACGCACTTCCCTGAGAAATTTCTTAACGAGATTGTTTCCGGGCGTTAAAAAGGTCGCCATGACTGGCTTCCCCACGGAAGAGGTGTTGTAAGGTCGCCATTCATGGCGACCCGGCTACCACTAAAACAACCTTGGACCATAGCCCCACAGAATTACCGTCAGCGCCAGCAGCACCTCAAACACCAGCACGCCAATCGCCAATGTTGAACCGGAGAAACGCAGGCTCTCATCGCGGTCGATACTCAGGAACACCGGAATGCCGACATACAGCAGATAACCGGTGTATACCAGTGCGATCGCGCCCACCAGCACACACAGCCACACTAATGGATAGAGCGCCACCAGCCCGCTGAGAAACAGCGGTGTCGCCACATAGCCGGCAAACACCGTACAACGCTGCAGACTTGGGCGCTGCGGGTAATTACGCGCCATCCAGTGGATCACGCGGCCCATCACCGCCACGCCGCCGAGAATAATCAGATAGAACAGAATGCCCAGACCGATACCGGTCAGCATGTTGAGTTGTACGAACTGCCCTTCGCCCAGATTCCAGCCCAGCTGCGTCGTGCCAATGAAGGCGCAGATCACCGGGATCGCCGCCATGAGCAAAACATGGTGGGTGTAGTGGTGCGAAACGCTCTCATTTTCCTGTTTGATATCGCGCATTTCCTGACCCGGATGCGCCAGTAAACCCCAGACATGATTCATACGTTTACTCCTCTAATGCCATGGGCTGCCCCTAAAGCAAAAGACCTCGTCAACGCAGGCAGCGTCTCTCAAGTATAATCGTCGCCGCCATTTTTGCGGGGAGCCACGCAAATTAAGCCGTTGGTATACACTAATAGCGATTTCAATCTTGGCAGGGAGGATAATTTGCATCTCGATATCAATGGATTAATTAGCCAGTATGGCTATCTGGCGCTGCTGATTGGCTGTATTGCCGAAGGGGAAACGTTCACGCTATTGGGCGGTGTTGCGGCACATGAGGGATTATTGCACTTTAGCGGTGTGGTGCTGGCGGCGATGATCGGCGGCATTATTGGCGATCAGCTGCTGTTTTGGCTGGGACGTCGTTATGGCACGCGCATTTTGCGGCGCTTCAGTAAGCATCAGGAAACCATCGGCAAAGCCAAGCGCCTGATTCAAAAGCATCCGAGCTTATTCGTGATAGGCGTGCGCTTTATGTATGGCTTCCGTATTGTGGGGCCGATCATCATTGGCACCAGCCGCCTGAAACCGCTGCGCTTTTTCATTCTGAATGTGATTGGTGCGGCGCTATGGGCGCTGATTTTTGTTTCGCTCGGCTACTTTGCCGGACAGATTGTCGCGCCGTGGCTGCATAAAATCGATCAGCATCTCAAGCCGGTATTGTGGCTGGCGGCGGCGGTGATTTTCGGCATCGTGCTGCGCTACATTATTCGCCACTGGAACCACCGCCGCGCCGGTTAACTATGCGTGATAACCTTTAAACTGCGGATTCGCCAGCATAAAACCACCGTCGACAATAAACGATTGTCCGGTGGTATAGGTTGCCCACTCCGAACAGAGCCAGGCCACTAAGCTCGCCACTTCACGCGTATCGCCGGGACGCCCAATCGGGATTTCCGGCATACGACGCCCTTGCTGGTCATCTTTCATATCATTCATCGCCGTGGCAATCGCGCCCGGCGCCACCGCATTCACCAGAATATGGTGCGGCAGTAAGCTCAGCGCCATAGATTTAGTCAAGCCACCCAGCGCATGCTTCGCGGCGGTATAGGCGGTGGCATCCGGCAGCGGCGTATGTTCGTGCACCGAGGTGATGTTGATGATGCGTCCACCATCGCCCTGGTCGACCATATGGCGCGCAGCAATCTGCCCGCAGACAAACGCACCATCGACATCCACATCAAACACCTTGCGCCAATCCTCAAAGGTGACATCGAGAAAATCGGCTTTGGTCATCACACCGGCGTTGTTGACCAGCACGTCGATACGTCCAAGCGAATTAATCAGCTGCGCCAGCTGCTGGCCACCGGCTTGCGGGTCGGAGAGATCAAGCTGCCGCACCTGCGCCAGCTGTCCACGGCTCTCCACCATGCGTGCGGTTTCCTGCGCGCCCTCTTCATCCGAGCGCCAGGTGATCCCCAGCGTATAACCCGCTTCTGCCAGCATCACGGCACAGCTGCGGCCAATGCCGGAATCGGAAGCGGTAACCACGGCGACTTTCTGTTTTCCTGAAGGCATAACATTCTCCTGATTGAGGGTGTCTTTACAGTATAGAAGTTATCCTTCTGTGCCTCCGGGCCGCCGAAACTGCCGTTTCGTCTATAGTTAACAATTACATACGGCAAAGGGGGCAAGATGAGCGAGATTAAACGCAGAATAGACGACCACGGAGTGATTGGTGATTTACGCACCTGCGCATTGATCGCCAACGACGGCACCATCGACTACCTTTGCTGGCCGGAGCTGGATAGCCCATCGGTTTTCGCCGCGCTGCTCGACAGCGATGAAGCCGGACTTTTTTCTATCGCGCCTGACTGGAAACATGCCCGCCAGCAGCAACTCTACTTGCCCGATACCAATATTTTGCAAACCCGCTGGCTCGACGATTCAGGTGTGGCCGAGATTACCGATTACATGCCGATCTGCGATGAGCACAACAAAGCGCCGCGTTTGGTGCGCCGCGTGAAAATGGTGCGCGGCACAGCGAAGTTTCATCTGCTGTGCGCACCGCGCCACGATTATGCGCGCGCGGAAACCACCACCGAACTGCGACCCGGTGGCATCGCCTTCCTTGCCGCCGGTCAACCGAGCTTGCGCCTGAGCGCCACGGTGGTGATGACGCGCGAAAATCACAGCGCGGTGGCGGAATTCACCCTTAAAGCCGGTGAATCGGCCGAGTTCGTTTTTGGCAACGATGACGATCCCCACGTGGCCGAGATCGCCACCGAGCAGTGTTTCCGCGACACGCTCGCGTACTGGCGCCGCTGGAGCAGCCACAGCTCCTATCGCGGCCGCTGGCAAGAGATGGTGACGCGTTCCGCGCTGGCGCTCAAGCTGCTGACCTCCCATCAGCACGGTTCCATTGCCGCCGCCGCCACCTTTGGCTTGCCGGAGGAGCTGGGCGGCGAGCGCAACTGGGATTATCGCGCCTCGTGGATCCGCGATGCCTCATTCAGCATGTACGCGCTGATGCGCCTCGGTTACACCGAAGAAGCGCGCGACTTTACCAAATGGGTTGGCCGCTGCGTCGAACACAGCCATGACGATACGCCGCATCTGCAGGTGATGTATCGCCTTGATAGCGGCACCGAGCTACACGAAACCGAGTTGCTGAATCTGTCCGGCTACGCCAATTCACGCCCGGTGCGCATCGGCAATGACGCCTGGCGCCAGACCCAACTCGATATCTACGGCGAGCTAATGGATGCCATCTACCTCGCCAACAAATATGGCGAAGCGATTTCGCATCGCGGCTGGAAGTACGTCTCCGATATGATCGACTACGTCTGCGTGAACTGGAATCAGCCCGATGCCGGGATTTGGGAGATGCGCGGCGAACCCGAGCATTTTCTGCATTCGCGTTTGATGTGCTGGGTGGCGCTCGATCGTGCACTGCGCCTCGGTTTAAAGCGCTCGCTACCGATGCCGTACGATCGCTGGGATCGGGTGCGCAGCGAGATTCGCGATGATATCTGGCAAAATTTCTGGAACCCCGAGCTGGGCCATTTCACCGCCACACGTGGCGGAGATTTCCTTGATGCATCGATGCTACTGATGCCGCTGGTGCGCTTTGTCAGCTCGACCGATCCTGACTGGATCTCCACGCTGGACGCGATAAAAACGCACCTGGTGAGCGATGGCTTAGTGCGGCGCTATAACATTCACGAGACGCCTGCCGATGCTTTAAAAGGAGGAGAAGGCTCGTTTGCCGCCTGCTCATTCTGGTACGTGGAGTGCCTGGCGCGTGCCGGGCGGGTAAGCGAAGCGCATTTTGAGTTTGAAAAGCTGCTGAGCTATGCCAATCCGCTCGGCTTGTATGCAGAGGAATTTACTCCGCACGGTAATGCCTTGGGCAACATGCCGCAGGCGTTAACGCATCTGGCGTTAATCAGTGCCGCTTTTTTCCTCAATCGTAAATTGAGTAATGAAGTTACCCTGTGGCAGCCCTAAAAATTCACATTTCGGGCTACGGATCCAAGAGAATTGTCTGGTAAAGACAAGGATTTGCGTAAAGTTTCCGCAGCAAGTAAAAATCCTGATTTCCATCACTGTGCCAATGCACATATAATGCGCAGCGGGTCATACTGACCACGATGGATTCGACACACTGACAAGCCTGAAACATGGCCATAACGACTTGAAAAACATGAAAATGAGCATTCGCGCGTTCGCTTCACTCGCCCTCGCACTGGCGGCGTTCAGCCAGTCGGCATTTGCAGTTGTGTATCCGCTGCCGCCGGCTAACAGCCGTCTGATCGGCGAAAATATCGAAATCACTGTTCCTGATGACAGCAAACTTCCGCTGGAAGCCTTTGCCGCACAGTATCAGATGGGTCTCAGCAACATGCTGGAAGCCAATCCGGGCGTTGACGTTTATCTGCCGAAAGCTGGCACTAAAATGATCATCCCACAGCAGCTGATTCTGCCTGACGCGCCGCGTGAAGGTATCATCATCAACAGTGCTGAAATGCGTCTTTATTACTACCCGAAAGGCACTAAGACCGTGGTTGTGTTGCCAATCGGCATCGGCGAGTTGGGTAAAGACACGCCAATGAACTGGACCACCAAGGTTGAGCGTAAGAAAGATGGCCCGACCTGGACGCCAACCAAAGCGATGCATGCCGAATATGCCGCACGCGGCGAGAGCATCCCCGCCGTGTTCCCAGCCGGTCCTGATAAC
This sequence comes from Pantoea sp. GM01, assembly GCF_000282675.1. Lineage (NCBI taxonomy): Bacteria > Pseudomonadati > Pseudomonadota > Gammaproteobacteria > Enterobacterales > Erwiniaceae > Pantoea > Pantoea sp. GM01. The sequence continues at coordinate 258,922 of NZ_AKIU01000028.1, forward strand.
CCGATGGGTCTGCACGCGCTGTATATCGGCCGCCTGTATGCGATCCACGGCACCAACGCCAACTTCGGTATTGGTCTGCGCGTGAGCCACGGCTGTGTGCGTCTGCGTTCTGATGACATTAAATGGCTGTTCGACAACGTGCCAGTTGGCACGCGCGTCCAGTTCATCGACCAGCCGGTGAAAGCCTCGGTTGAGCCAGATGGTTCGCGCTATGTGGAAGTTCACAACCCGCTGTCGACCACGGAAGAGCAGTTCAACTCGCGTGAATTGGTGCCAATCAACCTGACTTCTGCCGTAACCAAAGTGATTGCCGATGCCAGCACTAACCAGGATGCAGTGAACAACGCTATCCAGGCGCGTAACGGTATGCCGATCAAAATCAACGGTCCAGCCGGCGACGTTCAGCCAGCACCGGTGCCGGTACAGGAATCTTCTGACGCCTTGCCGAAAGAAGAGCCAATGACGCCGCAGGGTATCAATGGTGCAGCGCCAGCTGCTCAGCCGGCTACCAGCCTGTAAGTCTGTTTTGAGATGTGATGAGCCAGCCTGCGGGCTGGCTTTTTTGTGCGTGCGATAAGTTTGGTCGCCATAAATGGCTAGTGCCAATCAGTTACTTTCGTTTGTACGGAGCGACTTTCGTTCGCCATCGGCTGATGGCAGTTTCAGCTACGCCGTGCGGCGACCGAGCAGAGGACGCCTGGCCGCGCCCTCTGCACTCCCGGGCCCTGCGCCAGCCCATCCCGCCGCT